>JAFDET010000389.1 GCA_019310195.1 Deltaproteobacteria bacterium | reverse complement strand
GGACTACATGATCGAGACCGCACTCCAGTTCGGGGAGTCGCGGGCCAACCCGGTGAGCACCCGCGACCTGGATCACTTCGCCCACTTCCATCACGTCGAGGTGGGCTGGAGCTTCGATGCGCCGGCTTCGCCGCGGCTCCTGGCCCAGTTCGACTACGCCAGCGGCGACGACGATCCCACCGACGGCAAGAACGGCCGCTTCAACACGCTCTTCGGTGCGCGGCGCTTCGACTTTGGGCCCACAGGCATCTACGGACCGTTCACGCGCGCCAACCTGGTCACGCCCGGGCTGCGTCTCCGTCTGAAGCCGACCAAGACCGTCTCCAGCTTCGTGAACCTGCGCGCCTTCTGGCTGGCGTCGGACCGCGACGCGTGGGTTGCGGCGGGCCTGCGGGACCCCACCGGGCAGTCCGGCAGCTACCTGGGCACCCAGATCGAGCTCCGCGTCCGCTGGGACATGCTGCCGGGGAACCTGCGGCTGGAGAGCGGCCTGGCGCACCTGTTCGCCGGCGGCTTTCGCGACGACGCCCCGCTCTCCAACGGCCAGGGTGACGCCACCTACGTGTATGCTCAAGCCACGGTCCGCTTCTGACGGGCCCGGATGGGCGGCCCGAGAGGAGCGGCGCCGATGATCGACCTGCGCCGGCACATCACCCAGGCCCTGGACTGCGACGTCGTAGAGCTCACGCCGCTCGGCGGTGGCGACGTCGCGGACGCATTCCGGGTCCGTCTCGAGGACGGCGCAACGGTATTCGCCAAGACCCATCCCGCTGCGCCTCCCGGGTTCTTCACCACCGAGGCGGCCGGCCTGGCCTGGCTGCGAGAAGCGCAAGCCGTTCCGGTCCCCGAGGTGCTGGGCGTATCGGATGAGCCGCCGCTGCTCCTCCTTGAGTGGATCGAACCCGGACGCCCCGAGCGCACTACGGAGAAGGATCTGGGGAGGGCGCTCGCCGCGCTGCACGCGACGGGCGCCCCTTCGTTCGGCCGCCAGGATCGGCGCACGACCGGAAGCCGAGGTCTCCCCAACGAGCCGTGCGAGACCTGGACCGAGTTCTACGCAGACAACCGCCTGCTCCCGCTGGCCAGGCTCGCGTCCGACGCCAGGGCCCTGCCCCGCGCGGCGATCCGCGACCTGGAGTCGGTTGCGGCGAGACTCGGCGATCTGGCCGGCCCGCTCGAGCCCCCGGCCCGCCTCCACGGAGACCTCTGGGCCGGCAACCGCCTGGTCGGCGCCGGCGGTGTCAGCTGGCTGATCGATCCCGCCGCCTTCGGCGGCCATCGCGAGTTCGACCTGGCGATGATGCGGCTCTTCGGCGGCTTCGGCGACGCGTGCTTCGCAGCCTACGCCGATGCCTTCCCGCTCTCCGACGGCTGGGCCGAGCGCGTGCCCCTCCATCAGCTCGCCCCCCTGGTGGTCCACGCCATCAAGTTCGGCTCGAGCTACGTCGGCCCGACCCTGCAGGCGCTGGCCTCCCTGCGCTGAACGGAACGGCGGGTGCCGCGCGCACGCGGCCTAGATCACGCGATCGCTTCCGCCGTCGATGGGAAGCTGGGCGCCGGTGGTGGCGGCGAAGGCGTCGCCGGCCAGGGTCGAGATCAGATGCGCCACGTCGTCGGAGCCGATCTCGGCCCCGAGCAGGTTCTTCTTCTTGTACTCGTCCACGGTCATGCCGTAGCGGCGCGCAGAACGCTCCAGCGCTTCGTCGGTCCAGAGCCCCGTGTCGAACACCGCGTCCGGATGAATCGTGTTGACGCGAACGCCGAACTCGGCCAGCTCCAGTGCGGCCACCCGCGCCAGCTGCGTGACGCCCGCCTTGCTGACGCTGTAGCTCGCCGCCCCTGCACCCGGCGCCGTGACGTTGCGCGAACCGACCACCACCACCGACGCGCCAACCCCACACTTGAGGTAGGGAATCGCTCGCTGAAGCAGCCGCTGGACGGCGGTCAGGTTGACCGCGAGGGCTCGGTCCCAGTCCGGGGGCGCGATCTCGTGCACCTTGTCGCCGGCCTGGAAGACGCCGGCGTTGCAGACCAGGATGTCCAGCCCGCCGTAGGCCGCCACCACGTGGTCGATGGCATCGGCTACCTGCTCGTCGTCCGTGAGATCGCAGGTGCGACCGACGAGCCCGGCTCCGTCGAGCCGATCCACGACGGACGGATCGATGTCGAGGCCGACGACCACGGCGCCATCCGCGTGCAGCCTGCTGCAGGTGGCCCTGCCGATCCCGCTGGCGGCGCCGGTGACGACGGCCACCTTGCCCTGGTGGGGCTTCGCCGGGCCCTGCTTTCCCAGCTTCGCCTGCTCCAGGACCCAGTACTCCAGCTCGAAGAGCTCGGCCTCGGGGAGCGCCTGCCAGCCTCCCAGGGCCTCACCCACCTGGATCGCCCACTGGGTGTGACGCGCGATGTCCGAGAT
>JAFDET010000388.1 GCA_019310195.1 Deltaproteobacteria bacterium | reverse complement strand
GCGCCTCGTTGGCCCGGACGCGGCCCGCCCCGGCGCCCACTCCGCCGGTCGGCGAACCCGCCCCCGCAGCAGATCCGCCGGCGGCCGCGATCGAACCGCCCGCGCCGCCCCCGTCGGCGCTCGAGCCGAAGCCCGTCGCCAAGCCCGCACCCAAGCCGGCGCCCGCCGCGAAGCCGAACCCCGTGCCCCCCCCGGCCGGGCCCGCCGTGGCCCGGGTCGAGAAGCTCCCCGCCCTGGTGGTGACCCGCACCGTCTGGCACCCGGACCCGACGCGACGGCGGGCGCTGGTCCAGGTCGAGGGACGAGCCGAGCCCCTGGAGCTGCGCCACGGCGACGCCGTCGGCGCCCTGGTGGTCGCCAACATCGAGCCCTCGGGCGTCATCTTCCGCATGGGCGACGTCGAAGTCCGCCGCAAAGTCGGCCAGAGTCCGGAAACCAAGAAGGCGGACTAAGAAAGGGGACGGTCCTTAGAAACTAAGTAACTCCGCACCCGGATCGCGTTCGTGAGTACGGAGCGGAGTTACTTAGTTTCTAAGGACCGTCCCCTTTCTTAGTCCGCTTGCTTCGTCAGCGCAGGGTGACGGTGCCGTTGGAGGTGCGCAGGCGGATCAGTGCGCCTCCGCGACCCAGGATCCCGCGCAGGCGGCCGTCGGTGGAGCGGGTGGCACCGCACAGCTCGAGCTCGTTGCGGATCATGCCGTTGTCTACGCGCACGTCCACGTCGGCGTCCACCGGGTCCGGCAGGTCCAGCAGGATACGGCCGTTGCTCGTGGCCAGCTGCACGCCGTCGGGCCCCAGCTCCTCCAGGCACGCGCGGATCAGCCCGTTGGATGTCGAGGCGTCGATCGACCCGCGGTGCTCGCGGATCTCGATCTTGCCGTTGCTCGAACGCGCGACCAGGCCGCCGCAGGTGCAGAGGCACGTCACCTTGTTGTTGGCCGTGGAGACCGACACGTCGCCGATCACGTCCTCGACCGTGACGGCCCCGTTGCTGGAGCGCGCCGCCACCGGGGCCCGCATGCCGCCGACGGAGACCTTGCCGTTGACCGACTCGCACTGGACGCGCAGTCCGCGCGGCACCCGCAGCTCCAGGTTCACGTGGCCGTGGCGATTCCAGCGCCGGGGGATCAGCACCTCCAGCTCGAGCCCGTCGGCGCTCAGCTCTTCGTGGATGCGGATCGCGTCGAGCAGGCGCTCGGCCTCCTCCTCCGACTCGGCGCGGGCGCGCTTGGCCACCTCGACCACCACGTCGTCGCGGTCGTCGCCGAGCACTTCGATGCGCCCGTTGGGGTTGCGCACGCGCAAGGCGCCGCTGCCGGGCACCTTGATGCGCAGGGTGTCCACGCGCTCGGCCACCTCACTCCACGGGATGCCCGAGAGCAGGCTGCGCAGGAAGCCGCCGAGCCGGCTGCCATCGTCGCCTTCGTCGTTCCAGTGATGCCGGGTCACGCTGCCTCCGCCAGGGCGCGCACGTGGTGGACCAATCGCTCGAGAAGCACCGCGCCGGGGCCGCACAGATGCACCGTGGCCAGGGAGGTCAGATCCGTGGGCTCGGGGTTCACCTCGACCAGGCTGCCGCCCGCGCGCACCACCTCCACCGGGAAGCCGGCGGCCGGGTAGACCGTGGCGGACGTGCCCGCCACCAGGATGCAGTCGGCCCGCTCCACCGCGTCGAAGCAGCGTTGCAGCACGTCGGCCGGGATCGGCTCGCCGAAGGAGACGGTGTCGCCCTTCACCACGTTGCCGCACTCCGGGCAGACGGGCGGGAGCTGCTCCCGGTCGATGGGGAACCCGGCCCGCGGGAAGCGCACGTTGCAGCCCGTGCAGCGCAGCAGCGTGTAGTTGCCGTGGATCTCCGCCAGGGCGCGAGAGCCGGCCTGGGTATGGAGATCGTCCACGTTCTGGGTGATCAGGCAGTCCAGGCGGCCCAGGCCCTCCAGCTCCGCCAGAGCGCGGTGCCCGGCGTTGGGCCGGGCCGCGGAGAGGGTGTCGCGCAGGGCGCGGGCCCAGGGCTCCTTGGGGTCCAGCTGCTTGCGCCAGGACTCGGCCGGGTCCTCCAGGAAGCGTTGGTAGCCGTCCAGGGGCGGCTCGCCGTACTTCGTCCACAGGCCGCCCTTGCCCCGGAAGGGCGGGATCCCGCTCTCCACCGACAGCCCGGCGCCGGTCAGCGCCACCACGCTGCGGGCCCGGCTCAAGACCTCCGCCGCGCGGCGCACCTCGGCGTCGAGCGCGTCGTCGATCTGGAAGGGGGTGGAGGGTTCGGCCATGGGCAACGCCTAGTGGATCGTCGCGTCTGCGCCCCGATGACTCCTCCCGGCGCACCGCGCGCAGGCGACGTCGCATGCGCCAGCGGTTCAGCCGGAACTTGAGCTGGTTGAGGCTGGGCAGGACCTTCCCCTGCCCCTGCCGCCGCAGGTAGAACCACGCCACGACCACGCCGCCCAGATGCGCCACGTGGCTCACGGTTCCGGAGCGATCCCCGAGCAGCGTCATGAAGAACATGATCGGAATGATCCAGATGGCGCGGAACGCCACCGGCGGGAAGATCAGCATGATGGTGCGGTCCGGCCAGGTCAGCGAGTAGGCCAGCACCACGCCATAGACGGCGCCCGACGCGCCCACCGTCGGGATGCGCAGGGCCTCGGCGCCCTGGGAGGCCATGAACAGGTAGGGCATGGTCACGATGAAGAGCCCGGCGCCCACGCCGCACAGCAGGTAGAAGCGCAGGAAGCGCTTGGCCCCCCACACCAGGGCCACCGGC
>JAFDET010000387.1 GCA_019310195.1 Deltaproteobacteria bacterium | reverse complement strand
CGCATCCTTGCGATCGCGGCAGAGCCGGCACACCGCGGCGTTCCGGCTCTCGGCGGCAACGGCCAGCCGCTCGGCGCCGGTGAACCAGGAGCCCGGCGACGCCAGGTGCTTCCACACCCTCTGCTGGGAGTCCCGCAGGTCCTCCCGGACGGGGACGGGCGCGGCGGAGTAGTCGAGCGCGATGGCCATGGCGTCTGCCAGTCTACACCGGCGTCACGGAACGGCGCTTGGGCGGCGCGGCGTCGCGGGGCCGCTCGGCGATGCGCGCGAACCAGGCGACGATCTCGCCGCGCAGCCGCGCCGGCTCCACGATGGCGTCGATCACCAGCTCGCTGGCAAGGTGCTGGATGTCCACCTCGCGGCGGAACTCGTCGCGTAGCTTCTCCACGAGCGCCTCGCGCTCGCCCTCCGGCGCAGCCTGGATGCGGTTGTAGTAGACGGCATTCACGGCGGCCTGGGGGCCCATGACGGCGATCATGGCCGAGGGCAGCGCCAGGCAGGCGTCCGGCGAGAAGCCCGGGCCGCTCATGGCGTAGAGGCCGGCCCCGTACGCCTTGCGCACGATCACCGAGATGCGCGGCACCGTGCACTCGGAGACGGCCATGATCATCTTGGCCCCGGCGCGGATGATGCCCTGGCGCTCCACCTGTTTGCCGATCATGAAGCCCGGCACGTCCGCCAGGTAGAGCAGCGGGATGCCGAACGCGTCGCACAGCCAGATGAAGCGCGCGGCCTTGTCCGCGGAATCCACGAAGAGCACCCCGCCCTTTTGGCGCGGCTGATTGGCCAGGATGCCCACCGACCGTCCGTCGATCCGCGCAAAGCCGGTGATCAGCTCCCTGGCAAAGAGGGCCTTGATCTCGAAGAACGAGTCGCGATCCACCACTCGGCCGATCACCTCGAACATGTCGAAGAGCTTGTTCTCCTCGGCGGGAATCACGGACTCCAGGTCGTCGCAAGACTTCTCGGGTTCGGCCGGCGCGGCCTGTGGGGCCTGCGCGTCGCAGTGGCTCGGCAGGTACGACAGGTAGGAGCGGGCCGCCGCCAACGCCTCTTCCTCGCCGGCGCAGAGCTTGTCCCCGCAGCCGGAGACCGAGCAGTGCATGCGCGCGCCGCCCATCTCCTCCAGCGAAACCTGCTGGCCGATCACCATCTCCGCCATGCGCGGCGAGCCCAGGTACATGCTGGCGTTGCCCTCGACCATGAAGACCACGTCGCAGAACGCCGGAATGTAGGCCCCGCCCGCCGCCGAGGGCCCAAAGAGCAGACACACCTGGGGGATCTGGCCCGAGAGCCGGCACTGGTTCTGGAAGATCCGCCCGGCGCCGCGCCGGCCCGGGAACATCTCGACCTGGTCGGTGATCCGGGCGCCGGCCGAGTCCACCAGGTAGATCAGCGGCACGCGCAGCCGCTCCGCAGCCTCCTGGATGCGCAGGATCTTCTCGACCGTGCGCGCCCCCCACGAACCCGCCTTCACCGTGGAGTCGTTGGCCATGACGCACACCTGCCGGCCGTCGATGCGGCCGGTCCCGGTGACGACACCGTCGGCGGGCAGGTCCGGCGCCAGGCTGTTGGCGAACGCAGCCTCCTCCAGGAACGAGTCCGGATCCAGGAGCTGCGCCAGGCGATCGCGACAGAAAAGCTTGCCCTGCTCCGCCCCCTTCTTGTGGTACTTGCGCTCACCGCCGCGCTGGATGCGGCCGAGGTGGGTCCGAACGTCGTCACCGGTTTTCACGAAGCTCTCTCCCGCGCGCCTCGGCGCGCCCGATACACGCGGCCCGGCAGGGGCCGCTGCAGGACCCGCTCTTCCAGCCACGCACTGGCGTCCACCAGCGTATCGAGTTCGACGCCGGTCGGAATGCCCTGACTCTCGAAGAGGTCCACCACGTCCTCCGTGGCGACGTTCCCCGATGCACCGGGAGCGTAGGGGCAGCCGCCCAGTCCGCCCAGCGAAGCGTCGAAGGTGCGGACGCCTTCCTCGTAGCCGGCCGCCACATTGGCCAGGGCGCGCCCGTAGGTGTCGTGCAGATGCAGCGCGATTCGGCCCAGCGGCACCTCGGCGGCCAGCGTGCGAACCAGCTCGCGGATCTGGCGCGGCGTGCCCACGCCGATGGTGTCGCCCAGCGAGACCTCGTCGGCGCCCAGCAGCTGAAGCTGGCGCACCACCTCCACGACGTTGCCGACCGGCACGTCGCCTTCGTAGGGACAGCCGCATACGGTGGAGACGTAGGCACGCAAGCCGATGCCGTCGGCGCGGATCCGCTCGGCCACCGGCCGGAACGCCTCCAGATGGTCGACCCCCGAGCGGTTCACATTGCGCCGGTTGTGGGTCTCGCTGGCGGACAGGAAGAACGCCGCAACCGGGATCGGCGTGCGCCGGAAGCGCTCGTAACCCCGCTCGTTGGGGACCAGCGCGCTGTAGACGGGT
>JAFDET010000147.1 GCA_019310195.1 Deltaproteobacteria bacterium | reverse complement strand
GTGATATGCGGGGGATTCGCGGTGCTTGCGGCTTCTAGCTTCACTCTCATTGGAAATCTCGGTGTTCTTACGACCGGGATCGTGATCCTGTGCCTAATCTGCGACCTATTGCTCCTCCCAGCGCTTCTTACGAGATGGCCTGGATCAGTGGTTTCGCGGCCTTAAGCAGGGCCTGCTGCCGGCCGATCATGCAGAGATGCGTGCCCGTGCGTCTGAGGCTCTGTACCACGAGTACCAGCAGGAACTTGAGCGATGCCGCATGGCGACGGCTGTGCGGACAGGGGTTGTGTTTGTCTGGGGGCTGAACGCGATCTTCATGGTACTTGACGTCTGGTGGGCGGAGCCTGAACGGTATCGCGCGCTACTGGGCTGTCGGTTGAGTCTGAACGTGGCAGTCCTTGCTGTCTTTGCGATTGCGCCACATAGGCCAACCGTTCGTGTGGCCGCTGCAGGTATGCTGCTCACTGGCCTTGGGATGATCTCTATTGTCATCGCGGCGGGAGGGATCGGGACTGACTACTGGCCTGCGTTGATGCTCCTATTCCTTGGCATCCCGGTGATGCTGCCACTCTCGGGTCGTCAGGTGGCTGCGCCGGCATTCACGCTGCTGGCGGTGTTCGCAATGGTTCCCGCGCTCATGGGTGATGACGTTGAGCTTCGGCGGTACTTGGTGCCTCTCTTCTTCTCAGGTTCAGGGGCGCTGGTCTGTGTAGCCAGCTGTGGACTGCTCGATGGCCTCCGCTTCAGGGAGTTCGTGCAGCGGCGCGAGGTTGAGCAAGCCCGCGACCAACTCGCACAGCTCGACAAGGCCAAGTCGCGGTTTACGGCGAACGTGCATCATGAGCTGCGCACGCCGTTGACGCTGATGCTGGCGCCGCTGGAGGGGATGCTGTCGGGCGACTTCGGCGACGTGGACGAGATGCAGGTCAGCTACCTGCGCACGATGCACGTCAATGGGCTTCGCCTGCTCAAGCTGATCAACAACCTGCTGGACCTGGCCAAGGTGGAGAGCGGGCAGCTTGAGGTGCGGCGCGCGCGCTGTCACGTGGGGCGGGTGGCGCGGGCCGTGGTGGACGGGGCGCGGGGCTTGGCAGAGCAGAAGCGCGTGCAGTTCGAGTCGCGGGGTCTGGAGGAGCTGCCGGTCGTCCATGCCGACCGGGACGCCGTCGAGAAGGTGGTGGTGAACCTGGTGGGCAACGCGCTCAAGTTCACGGATTCCGGTGGCCGGGTAGAGGTCCGCGGCCAGGCCACCGAGGACGGTGGCGTGCATCTGGTGGTGGCGGATTCGGGGGTGGGCCTGGGTCCCGAAGAGCTGGAGCGGGTCTTCGACCGCTTCGCCCAGGCAGACACGTCGGCCACCCGCCGTCACGAGGGCACAGGCATCGGCCTCTCGCTGGCCAAGGAGCTGGTCGAGGGCCACGGCGGCCAGATCTGGGCCGAGAGTCAGGGCCTGGGCCATGGGGCCGAGATTCACTTCACGCTTCCCGTGGGCGAGGCCGACGGCGAGGAAGAAGAAGAGGTGCTGCGCACGGAGTCCGGCGAGGCGGTGGCGCTGGGGCGCTCTTTGGGCGCCGTGGAGGCCGAGCTCAGCGCCGATGCGGACGACGGCGCGCGCCTGGTCGAGATGGAGCGCAGCGTCGAGCGCTGGAAGCAGCAGCAGGGCGGCGCGGAAGCGAACGGGGCGGCAGCGCCGCAGGACGATCGCCCGGAGGTCCTGGTGGTGGAGGACAACGCGGACATGCGCCGGCTGCTCCACTTCGTGGTGGGGCGCGAGTTCCGCGTGCGCGTGGCCCGCAACGGGCGCGAGGGGCTGGAGGCGCTGCGCGAGCAGGCGCCCGACCTGGTGCTGACCGACGTGATGATGCCGGAGATGTCGGGAACCGAGCTCTGCCGCGCCATCAAGCAGGACCCGAAGACCGCCGGCATCCCCGTGATCCTGGTGACCTCCAAGGCCGAGCGCGAGATGAAGATCGAGGGCCTGGAGGGCGGCGCCGACGACTACGTGACCAAGCCCTTCCACCCGCGCGAGCTCCTGGCCCGGGTGCGCTCCTTCGTGCGCCTGCGTCAGCTCCAGCGCGACCTGGAGTCCCGCAACGATGCCCTCGAGAGCATGAACGTGGAGCTGGGGCGCGCCATGGACGAGCTGAAGCAGGCGGAGGTTCAGATCGTTCAGGCGGATCGCCTGGCCGCGGTGGGCGAGCTGGCCGCGGGCGTGGCCCACGAGGTCAACAACCCGGTCAACTTCGCCCTCAATGCCGTGCGCGCGCTGGGCGACGGCGTCGCGGAGGTGTCGCGCACCGCCCAGGCGCTGTCGGAGCTGGACGTGGGCGAGCCCGAGAAGCTGGCCCGCCAGCTGGCGCAGCTCCGCGACCGCAACGGCGAGCTGGTACCGGCGGAGACCTCCGCAGAGCTTCGAGAGCTGGTGGAGATCATCTCCGAGGGCCTCACTCGGACCGAGCGCCTGGTGAGCAACCTGGGCGATCTCGCGGGCCACGGCAGGGGGGACCGCACCGGCGTGGACCTGCGCCGGGGCATCGAATCCACGCTCACGCTGCTGGGCCACCAGCTCCAGCGCCAGGGCATCCGCGTGGAGACCGACCTGCCGGAGGCCCTGGTGGTCCACGGCGACCCCGGGGCCCTCAATCAGGTGCTCCTCAACCTGCTGAAGAATTCGGCCGAAGCGACGGGGGGTCGCCAGGGTCTCGTGCGGATCTGGGGGCGTCGCGAAGATGGCTACGCGCGCCTGCAGATCTCGGACGACGGCCCTGGGGTGCCCGACGAGGTCCGGAGCCGTCTTTTCGAGCCGTTCTTCACCACCAAGGAGGCTGGTCGGGGGAGCGGTCTGGGCCTCGCCATCTGCCAGGGCATCATCGCGGAGCACAGGGGCACCATCATGTTGAGTTCTCCCCCCGGGGAAGGGGCTGTTTTCACGGTTCGCCTGCCCTTGGAGCACCCGGAGGCCGGGCATGGGTCTTAGGCCCCAGCGCATCCTGGACTACCGCGAGTACCCCGTCCTGTACGTGGACGACGAGCCCGAGAACCTGCGCATCTTCGAGCTGGGCTTCCGTCGCGACTTCCACATCCTGACCGCCTCGTCCGGCGACGAGGCCTTGGAGCTGCTGCACCAGCACCCCATAGCGGTGGTGCTGTCCGACCAGCGCATGCCCGGCATGACGGGCGTGGAGCTGTTGGCCCGGGTGCACCGGCTGGATACGCGCATCATGCGCGTCCTGGTGACGGCCTACGGCGATGCCGAGACCCTGGGCGCCGCCATCAACGACGGCTCGATCTTCAAGTACGTCCCCAAGCCGTGGACGCCCGAGGACGTGGCCCAGACCGTGCGGCGCGCCATCGAGATGTACGCGCTGGGTCGCGAGCGCGCCGAGCTGCTGCGCGAGGTCACCACGCTCAACCGCGTCTCCCACTCGATCAACAAGCAGCTCGATCTGGACCGGCTACTGCGGCTGCTGCTGACGACGGTCACCGAAGACCTGGGCTACGACGCCGCAACGCTGCTCTTCTTCGACGAGGGCCAAGAACGCCTGCGCTTCGCCATGGCCGCGCCCGAGGGCGAGCCGGTGGAGCCCTGGCTGCGGGGACTGGACATCGGGACCCACGAGGCGCGGCACTTCTTCAAGGCGCTCCAGGAAGGCGAGTCGACGATCCTGACCCTGAGCCGGCTCTTCGACTACGAGTCCGCCATCCGCGCGTGGCTTACCGAAGTGGCGGCCGAGGAGTGCCTGGTCGTGCCGCTGGTGAGCAGCGAGGTCGCCATCGGTGCGCTGGCCATCGACAATCGTCGGGGCGGGAGCAGCTTCAGCGTGAGCGACCGCACCCTGATCGAGGGCCTGGCGGCGCAAGCCGTCGTCGCCATCCAGAACGCAAGGCTGGTGGACGACCTGCGTCGATCGCGCGAGCAGGTCGTGCGGGCCGACCGCCTGGGGACCCTGGGCACGCTGGCTGCGGGCCTGGCGCACGAGATCAACAACCCGCTCACCTCGATCCTCACCTTCCTCTCGCTGGCGCCGCAGAAGCGCTACGAGGAGGACGAGGAGTTCTGGAACGCGTACCACCAGCTGGCAACGAGCGAGGTGGACCGCATCCGCGGCCTGGTGGCCAGCATGGAGCGCCTGGCCAGCGGCGGATCCGGGGACGAGGAGCCCGAGTGGTGCGAGCCCGCTCCCATGGCCGAGGGCGCGGCCCGGCTGCTGGGCCAAGAGGCCGAGCGCGAGGGCGTGCGCCTGGAGCTTGAATGCGAGGACGACGTGCCCCGGCTCTTCGCAGTGCGCGACCAGGTGCACCAGGTGCTGCTCAATCTGATCCTGAATGCGATCCACGCCAGCCGCGGACGCGAGGAAGGCTGCGTGGTGGTTCGCGTACTGCGCGACGCCCAGGACGGCGATGAGGGTGTCGTGTTCGAGGTGGCGGACAACGGCCCGGGCATCGCGCCCGAGGCGCTGGAGCGCCTCTTCGACCCCTTCTTCACCACCAAGGGCCCCGACCAGGGGACCGGCCTGGGCCTGGCCATCTGCCAGCAGCTCACGGCCAACCACGACGGCTCCATCGAGGTCCGCACGCGGGAAGGCGAGGGCGCAACCTTCCGGGTGCACCTGCCGGTGGGCAGCGAGCGCGCCGCGGCCTAGCCGCGCGTCCGGCCTACCTTTCGGTGACATGAAGCGGGGTCGCTTGACCCCGCCGCTCGCCAGTGATAGAAAAAGCATGGTTTTCCGGGGATTTGTCTGCCCGTAGAGCAGCGCTGCCGAAGGGTGGAAGGAATAGTGAAGCCGTCTCGTCGTGCGCTGATTCTTGCCGGCCTGCTGCTGTTGCTGACCGCTGCGCCCAGCGCGGCGCAAGCGCAGGTTCGGGTGGCCGTACTGCCCCTCCAGGTGAATTCCTTGGAGCAGCACGACTACCTCCAGAAGGGTTTGTCGGACATGCTGACCTCGCGCATCGGGCGCGTGGACGGTGTCTCCGTGCTGCGGGTGGAGGATCCCAAGAAGGCCACCCGCAAGCAGGACCAGGCCCGGTCCACCGCCAAGGAGCTGGGCGCCGAGTACGTGGTCTACGGCTCCTTCACCGCCTTCGGAGGCGGGGCCAGCCTGGATCTGATCTGCAGCGCCGTGGCCGACGGGAGTACCAAGCGCGGCTTCGTCCGGGCCGGGAACATCGGAGAGATCATCCCGCAGCTGGACGGCGTGGCCGAGAAGATCGCCCGCTTTGCGGTCGGCGGCGCGTCCGCAGCGCCCGCCGTGGCGGCGGCGCCTCCTGGCGCTGCGCCGGCGAGCGCAGGCGAGGCCGACCAGGTCCGCGCGCTGGAGTCGCGGATCGAGGCGCTGGAGCGGGCCGTCTTTTCCAAGCCCGACGAGGCGCTCGAGGAGTCGGACGTCCGGGGCACGGACTGAGCCCTGCGCTAGATTTCCGCCCCTCCGGCGGTGTAGCTCAGTCGGTTAGAGCACGGGTTTCATAAGCCCGGTGTCCCCAGTTCGAGTCTGGGCACCGCCACCATCGTTCTCTCGCCCACGCTGCGGCGAAGGCTGCGCTCACACCGGGCCAACGAGCTCGCAGCGACGTCGAGCTACTTGCTGGGGCCGGCCACCGCGGCAATCAGCTTGCCGCTGGCGTTCTTCACCCAGATCGTGACCCGCGCGTCCTTGGCTTTCCCGCTGACGACCTCGACCATGCAGTGCCTGGCCTCATCGTTGGTGCTCTCCCGGATGGCGCGCGTGTACGGCGCGACCAGGACGCCCCCCAGGAACGATGCTGTCGTGCCGTCGGGCTTGACGATCCGGATGTTGACTTCGAGCGGCTTCGTGGTCGAGGCGTTCACAACCTCGCACCCAAGCGCCCCGTCCGACGGCGGGATCAGGCCAGGTGTGACGATCGGCTTGCTTCCGGCGAGGGCCGGCGTGGCCAGCGTCAGGGAGAGCGCGGCTGCGGCGAGTGTGCGTCCAAGCATCGTTTCCTCCGAAGTGATCGTGCGATCCCTGTACTCTGCGCGGCTCGCGCTGCCGTCCGCGCGACACGCCGGGCTATTTGCCCGGGGCTGCCACGGCGGCGGTCAGCTCGCCGCTGGCGTCCTTCACCCAGACCGTGACCCGCGCGTTCTTGGAACTCCCGCTGACGATCTCGATGACGCAGTAGCTGGCCTGGTCCTGAGTGTTCTCCACGCTCACGCTCGAGCGCGGCAGGAGCGCAGTCCCGAACCCCAGCCCGGCGGGGCTGCCGTCGGTCGTGCGGATCGAGACGTTGACTTCGAGGGACTTCGTCTCGGAAGCGTTGACGAGGATGCAGCCGAGCGCCCCGTTCGAGGGCGGAACCAGAGAAGGCGTAACGATGAGCTTGCTTCCGGCCCAGGCCGGCGCTGCCAGGGTCAGGATGAGTGCAGCGGCGGTGAGTGTGCGTCCGAGCATGGTTTCCTCCGCAGTGATGGAGGAACTGTTGCACTCCACCCCGCCCGCGCTGTCGCCTGGGCGACAGCGAGGGCGAGGCGGCGCGGTCTCTACATCAGCGCCGCCACACGGGGCCCGAAGATCAGCACAGCCACCAGGACGGAGCCGATCGCGCTGATCAGGACCGCGCCCGCGGCCACGTCCTTGGCCCGTTCGACGCTGGGGTGGAAGTCCGGCGAGGCCACGTCGCACAGCGCCTCGAAGGCGGTGTTCAGTGCCTCGGCGGTCCACACGGCCATGATGGCCAGCACGATCACCAGCCACTCGTGGGCATCGATGCGAAAGATGGCTCCGGCGCTCACCGCCACCAGCGTTGCCGCTGCATGGATCCACGCGTTGTGCTGGGTCAGGAGCATCCAGCGGATGCCGCGCAGCGCGAAGCGTACGCTGCGGATGCGGCTGATCACGGTGAAGTCGCTCATGGCCTCGCCCCCCGGAAGCTGTTGAGACGCCCCACGCGATCGTAGCCGCAGTCGTCGCACTGCTTCCATCGAGCGGGAGTCCTGTGCTACCCCGGCCGCATGGCAAACAGCATGCGTCTCGCGATGGTGGCGGCCGGCGTGTTCCTCCTGATGACGCCCGCGCCGGCGCGGGCCGAGGGCGACACCGAGTGGCCCGAGTACGGGGGCGACGCGGGCGGGCTGCGCTATTCGGCCGTAGCCGACGTCACGCCCCAGAACGTCCGCGACCTGGAGGTTGCCTGGACCTGGAGCCACGAGGACTACTCCGACGGCAGCGGCAAGTGGGCGGCTACCTCGGCCTACGAGCTGACGCCGATCCTGGTGGACGGCACGCTCTACGGCTGCACGCCCATGAACCGCGTCTTCGCCCTGGATCCGCAGACGGGCGAGGAACGCTGGATCCATGATCCGCAGATCGACCCGAAGGGCCGCTACGCCAACCAGCTCATCTGCCGGGGCGTCTCCGCCTGGCTGGATCCGCAGCGGAGCGCAGGCGCCGCGTGCCGCCGCCGGATCTTCACCGCCACCAACGACGCGCGGCTCATCGCCCTGGATGCGGCCGACGGGAAGCCCTGCGCCGACTTCGGCCAGGGCGGGCAGCTCCTGCTGAAGAAGAGCGTGCAGCCGGAACGCTGGCTGGGCGAGTACCAGGTGACCTCGGCGCCCACGGTGGTGGGCGATCTGGTCGTGGTGGGCTCCGCCGTGTCGGACAACGCGCGCGTCAATGCGCCCAGCGGTGTAGTCCGCGCCTACGACGCCCGCAGCGGCGCCCTGCGCTGGGCCTGGGACCTGCGGCCGCCGGACACGCCGGCGCCCGCCGACGGCAGCTATACGCCGGGCACGCCCAACGTCTGGGCACCCATGTCCGCAGATCCCGAGCGCGACCTGCTCTACGTGCCGACGGGAAACCCCTCCCCGGACTACTACCGGGGCGCCGAGGTGCCGCCGCGCGACCACTACGGTAGCGCCGTCGTGGCGTTGCGCGCCTCGACGGGTGAGGTGGTCTGGCACTTCCAGACCGTGCACCACGATCTGTGGGACTACGATGCTCCCGCCCAGCCGACCCTCTTCCCGCTGAAGCGCCAGGGGAAGA
>JAFDET010000386.1 GCA_019310195.1 Deltaproteobacteria bacterium | reverse complement strand
GGCACCCTGGCGGCCCAGGAGACGCCGGCTGCGCCGAGCATTGCGGCCGTGCAGCTCGAGGGTCGCGCCGACGGCGACGGCGCGGTGCTGTCCGGCGAGAAGCGTTTCGTGCCCGACGCCTGCGCGGCGACGCTCTACGTGGTGCCGTTCCGCCGCGATGGGGATCTCTTCCTGGCCCTGGTGGAGCGCGACGCCCCGGGCGTCTCCGCCGAGGACTGGCCGGGCATGGATCTCACCAAGCGGCTCGGGCGGCTGTCGCTGCAAGACGTACGCGTCGGCGCCGACGCGATCCTGCCCGGCGAGGGGCTGGACCGGATCCTGGATCGCGCCACGGCGGCGGTTACCTGCGAGATGATCGGCGCCGCCGAGGGCGCCGTCTCCCTGACGGCGGAGTTCGCCAAGCAGCGCATCCAGTTCGGCTCCCCCGTCGGGCGCTACCAGGCGGTGAAGCATCCGCTGGCGGAGATGCACGTGGACGTGGAGTCGGCCAAGTCGCTGCTCTACTACGCGGCCTGGTGCCTGGACGAGAGCCCCGAGGAGGCGCCGCGCTACGTCTCCATGGCCAAGGCCCTGCTCAGCGACGCCTTCGCGCGCATCGGCATCGACGCCGTGCAGCTTCACGG
Source organism: Deltaproteobacteria bacterium (assembly GCA_019310195.1). Lineage (GTDB taxonomy): Bacteria > Myxococcota_A > UBA9160 > UBA9160 > JAFDET01 > JAFDET01. The sequence continues at coordinate 1,812 of JAFDET010000386.1, read as the reverse complement.
CGCCGTCGGTTACACCTGGGAGTACGACCCTCACCTCTATCTCAAGCGCTCCAAGTGGGCGCGTCCGATGTACGGCGACAGCGGCTTCCACTACGACCGCATCGCCGATCTGGGAGGTCTTTGAGTCATGGACTTCAGCTTCACACCCGAAGAGGAGAAGTTCCGCGACGAGGTGCGCGCGTTCCTCGACGAGAACCTTCCCGACGACGCGAACCGCAACGATCTCGGCTTCGTCGCGGGCTGGCAGAAGAAGATCCGCGAGAAGCGCTGGGTCGGATTCTCGTGGCCCCGCGAGGTGGGCGGCGGCGGCGGCTCGATCATGGAGCAGGCGATCCTCAAAGAAGAAATGGCCAAGCGCAAGGCGCCGGCCCTGGGAAGCTGCTTCATGGGCCTGACCTGGGTGGGCCCGTCGATCATCGCCTACGGCACCGAGGAGCAGAAGCAGAAGTTCATCCCCGACATCCTGGACGGGAAGTACCAGTGGTGCACCGGCTACTCGGAGCCCGACTACGGCAGCGACCTGGGCTCGCTGCAGTGCAAGGCGCTGCGCGAGGGCGACGACTACGTGGTGAGCGGTCAAAAAATCTGGACGTCCATCGCCATGTGGTCCAAGTGGATGATCCTGCTGGTGCGCACGTCCAGCGACTCCGCCGACAAGCACAAGGGCATCACCTGCCTGCTGGTGCCCATGGAGACGCCCGGCATCGTGGTGCGGCCCATCAAGAACATGTCGGGCGGCTCCATGTTCGCCGAGGTGTTCTTCGACGGCGTGCACGTTCCCATCGAGAATCGCCTGGGGGACGAGGGCGAGGGCTGGCGCGTGACCATCACCGCCCTGGCCCACGAACGATCCGGCATCGCCGAGGTGGAGTCCCTGATGCGCTGGCTGGAAGGCCTGAAGGACCTGGCGCGGGAGGTGGGCCGCAGCGACGAGACCGCCGTGCGCCGGCGCATCGCGAGCATCGAGACGCGCATCCAGGCCATGCGCATGAGCGGGCTGCGCTTCCTGACCAAGCAGCTCCGGGGCGAGCCCCTGGGCAGCGAGACCTCGGTCAACAAGCTGATCCGCGCCCAGCTCGAGGTGGAGCTGGGCGACTTCGCTGTGGATCTCCAGGGCGCGGCGGGTTCCCTGGTGGCCGGCGCCGAGGCTGTGGCCGACGGGGGCCGCTGGCAGCGCATGGCGCTCTCCTGGCCGGAGGTGGTGATCGGCGGCGGGACGCCGAACATCCAGAAGAACATCATCGCCGAGCGCATCCTCGGCTTGCCCAAGGACTGACCCTGGACCGGCGAGAGCGAATCGAGGCAAAGCTGCGCGAGCGCCTGGGGGCGGCTCACGTGGAGGTGGTGGATGAGAGCCATCTGCACGCCGGACACGCCGGTGCGGCGGCGGGAGGCGGGCACTTCCGCACCCTCGTGGTGTCCGAGCGCTTCGCGGGGCTGGGTCCCGTCCAGGCCCAGCGCCTGGTCTACGAGGCCCTGAGCGACGAGATGGGCGGCGAGATCCACGCCCTCTCGATTCGCACCCTGACCCCCGACCGCTGGCCCAGCTCCTAGCTCGGCAGCACGAAGTCGTTCTGCCAGCGGGGCAGCGAGACCGAGAAGCCGGCGGCGTTGCGGTGTCCGCCGCCGCCGAAGGCACCCGCCAGCTTCGAGACGTCCACGTCTCCGATCGAGTAGAGGGACACGTCGACACGGTCACCGGACAGCCGATAGACGCAGCCGGCGGCCTTCCCGAACGCGGCGCGGCGAGCCAGCTCGTGTCCGATCTGGCTGCGCTGGTAACGCGCGTTGACGCCCTCGAGCCGCAGCTCG
>JAFDET010000385.1 GCA_019310195.1 Deltaproteobacteria bacterium | reverse complement strand
TGTGCCCATCGCCTGGCGTCGTGGGGCCATGAGGTGGAGGTGCTGGAAGCCGAGGCCGACGCCGGCGGCCGCATGCGCAGCGAGCGGCACGGCGACTTCGTCGTGGACCGCGGCGCCCAGTTCATTGCCAGCGGCTACCGCAACCTTCACGCGTTGGCCGACGAGGTAGGGCTGGCGGCTTCCGTGCGGCCCCTGGCGCGTGTCGAGAATGCCATGCTGCGCGCCGGACGCCTGCACCCCGGGGACTACGACACGCCGTCGGCCTTCCTGCGCTCCGGGTTGCTGTCGTGGCGCGCCAAGCTGCGGCTGCCCGCGCTGCTCTTCGACGTCTGGCGTCATCGCAAGCGGCTCGATCCCCTGCACCCGGAGCGCGCCGCCGACCTGGACCGCGACGACCTGGCCGGCTACCTGCGTCGGCGGATCGGGGCCGAGGCCGCCGACTACCTGGTGGCGCCCGCCCTGTCCGCCACCTTCGACAGCGACCCCGAGGATCTGTCCGGCGTATTCGGGCTGCTGGCGCTGCGTTTCGTGCTCGGGGGCTTCCGGCTCCAGGCGTTCGAAGGGGGCACCGGGGCGCTGACGGCGCGGCTGGCCGAGCGCCTGCCGGTTCGCACCGGCTGCCGGGTGGTGGCGGTGGAGCCGGATGGCGAGGGCGTGCGGGTGCGTTTCCGGGGTCCCGAGGGAGACGCCGAGCGGCGCGCCGCGGCTGCGGTCGTTGCTGTGCCGGGAACCCGGGTGGCGTCCGTGTGCCCGGCGCTGCACGCCGACGAGCGCGCCTTCTTCGACCAAGTGCGCTACGTGCGCGGCACGATCGTGCATCTGATGCTCGAGCGACCGCCGCCCACGCTCCCCTACTACGGAGTGGCCTTTCCGCGCCCCGAGGGCCTGGATCTCTACGGTCTGGCCGTGGATCACCACAAGCCGGGCGCGGCGCCGCCGGGCGCGGGCCTCGTGAACGCCGCTCTCACCGCGGACGCCGCCGCCCGCACCTGGGATGCAGCGGATGCCGAGGTCGCCGATCTGGTCCTCGACAACCTGGCGCGTACACCCATCGGGCGCCTCGAGCCGAAGGCAGCGGTGGTGCATCGCTGGGATCCCATGCTCCCGCAGTTCGCTGCGGGCTACACGCGTCGGTTGGCCGCCTTCCTGGGCCGCACGCATCGCTCGCCCCGGATCGCATTCGCGGGAGACTATCTGGTGGGTCCCTACACCGAGGCGGCCCTCACCGACTTCGAACCCGCCCTGGTCGCGGAGCTGGACCGGGTGCTGGTGCCGTTGAAGCGCATGTTGAGCCCGGTGGCTGTGGGCCTGGAGCACATTCCCCGGGAAGGCGCCGTGCTGCTGGCCGGCAATCACACCGTCTACGGGCTGCTCGACATCCCGATGATGGCGTTCGAGATCTACGAGGCCACGGGCCGCGTCGTGCGCGGGCTGGCCGATCACATCCACTTCGCACTCCCGGTCTGGCGCGACTTCCTGCAGCGGATCGGCGCCGTGCGGGGAACGCGCGAGAACTGCTCTCGGCTGCTGGAGGCGGGCGAACCGGTGCTGGTCTTCCCCGGCGGCGGACGCGAGGTCATGAAGCACAAGGGAGAGAAGTACAAGCTGGTCTGGAAGGAGCGCGTCGGGTTCGCGCGACTGGCGATCCAGCACGGTGTGCCCATCGTTCCCTTCGCATCGGTCGGCGTGGAGGACATGTTCGAGATCGTGCTGGACGCCGAGGACCTGCTGAACTCGCCGCTGGGCAGCTTGCTGCGCGCGCTGCGCATCACCGAGCAGCCCTGGTTCCGGCACGGTGAGATCATTCCACCGGTGACGCGGGGTACGGGGCCCGCCGGCATTCCGCGCATCGAGCGCCAGTACTTCCTGTTCGGCGAGCCCATCGACCCGTCGCCCTGGGCCGGCCTCCACGAGGATCGCGAGGCCTGCTACGCCCTGCGCACCCGGGTCAAGACCGCCGTCGAGGGTGGAATCGAAGCTTTGCAGGAGGTTCGGGAGGCCGATCCCGAGCGCTACCCGGTGCAGCGCCTGCTGCGACGGATCGCCTCGCGGCTTCGCTGAGCCGGAATCCGGCTCAGACGTGGCGGCGCAGGAAGTCCACCATGCGCTCGATGGCCGGACGCGTGGGCGCCAGGAACTCCATCTGCACGTAGCCGTGAGGCATGCCGTGGTCGACGTGGTGCTCGTGGGCGACGTTGGCGGCGGCCAGCGCCTTGGCCAGGGCCTCCGCCTGGCGCGCCAGCGGGTCGGCCGTTCCCACCATCACGTGGCTGGGCGGCAGGCGATGCGCGGCGTGCAGGGGGCTGATGCGCGGGTCGGCCAGCAGCGCCTCGCTGCGGTCGGGTCCCAGGTAGGCCTCCACCATCATTCCCACCAGGCGCTCGCCCAGCTCCAGCATGGGTCCCGTGGCGGCCAGCTCGTCGGGCATGTCGCCGATCGTGGCGAAGTCGAACACGCCGTAGATCAGCAGCGCCGCCTTCGGGCAGGCGGGATCGCCGGCCAGCTGGATTGCAGATGCGGCCGACAGGTTGGCGCCGGCGGAGTCGCCGCCCACCGCCAGCCGCGACGGATCGCCGCCGTACTCGGGCGCGGTGCGCGCGGCCCAGCGGATCGCCTCGATGCAGTCGTCGAGGGGCGTGGGGAACGGATGCTCCGGAGCCAGCCGGTAGTCCACGTTGAAGACCAGGTAGCCGGCCTCCGCGAAGCGGTGCGCCAGCTTGCGATGCGTGCTCGGGCTGCCGCAGACCCAGCCGCCGCCGTGCAGGTACACCAGGACCGGATGCGGCCCGGCGCCGGGCGGCACCACCACGTCCGCCGTGACCCCCTCGCTCACGGACACGGCCTCGTGAAACGCGCCCACCTCCGGGAGCCCCTGGTTCAGGAAGCCGGCGAAGGTCTCGAGCATCTCGCGCATCTCGTGGACCGTCTCGGGCGGCTTGCGGCCGAAGAGCTGCATCAGGGGATCGAGGTCGCTCATGGGGCCCTCCATGCGTCTTAGGGTTCCCCTCCGGCGCCCACCCCGCAAGCGCCCGGCCGACTGCTACTCTGGCTCTTCGAGGGAGCCCGCCATGATCAAGGGATACGCCGGTCGGATTCTCGAGGTGGACCTGGGGCGCCGGAGCTTCTCCTTCAAGCCGCTGGATGAGGAGACGGCGCGTCTCTACATCGGCGGCAAGGGCTACGGGACGCGGCTGCTCTACGACCGCACCGAGGCGGGTATCGACCCGCTGGGTCCGGAGAACCCGCTGATCTTTGCCACCGGCCCCCTCAACGGATCCGTGGCGCCCCAGTCCAACCGCTTCGCCGTGGTGGCCAAGAGCCCGCTCACCGGCGGTATCGGCAACGCGGCCTGCGGCGGGTCCTTCGCTTTCGGGATGAAGAAGGCCGGCATCGACGTGCTGATCGTCGAAGGCCGCGCCGCCGGCCCCGTGCGCTTGGCCTGTGGGGCAAGGGCACCTACGAGACCCAGACCCTGCTGCGCAAGGGCTGGAACCACGCGGTGATCGGTCCGGCCGGAGAGAACCTGGTGCTCTACGCGGGAATCGTCTCCGATGAGCGCATCGCCGGTCGCACCGGCGTGGGCGCGGTGATGGGCTCCAAGAAGCTCAAGGCCGTCAGCGTGCGCGGCTCGCGCAAGCTGGAGATGGAGTACCCGGCCGCCTTCAAGGCCTACACGAAAGAAGTCCGCAAGCTCTTCGAAGAGCACGCGGTGATGGGCGAGTCGCTCAAGCGCTACGGCACCGCCGGCATCGTCAACACCACCAACGGCCGCAACATCCTGCCCACGCGCAA
>JAFDET010000146.1 GCA_019310195.1 Deltaproteobacteria bacterium | reverse complement strand
CTGGCGGTGCGGCGCCCGCCGCGGGGCCTGATGGGCGGACTCTGGGAGCTTCCCGGCGACGACCTCGCGGCGCGGGAGGCGCCGGCCCGCGGTCTGCGCCGGGCCCTGCGCGAGCGGGTGGGGCTGGACGTGGGCCCGCTGCGCAAGGCCGGCAGCGTGGAGCACGTCTTCAGCCACCGCCGCCTACGCCTGTACGTGTATCGCTGCGAGGCGCAGGGCGGGCGCGTGCGCCTGGCGGGCCCCGACGCTCACCGCTGGCTGGCGCCCTCGCGCCTGAACCGACTGCCCCAGGCCAGCCTGACCCGCAAGGCGCTGGAGCTTCTGCTCTAGTAGACTCGCTGCCGCGAGGCAGACCGTGGGCAGCACCTTCGGACAGACGTTCCGGATCACCACCTTCGGCGAGTCCCACGGCGGCGCCGTGGGGGTCGTGGTGGACGGGTGCCCCCCGCGCCTGCCCCTGGCGCTGGAGGAGATCCAGCGCGACCTGGACCGGCGCCGGCCGGGACAGAGCCGCCTCACGACGCCGCGCCAGGAGCCGGACACAGCGGAGATCCTGTCGGGCGTCTTCGAGGGCCTGACCCTCGGCACCCCGCTGGCCATCGCGGTGCGCAACAAGGACGCGCGCCCCTCGGCCTACGAGCACATGAAAGATGTGTACCGGCCCTCCCACGCCGACTACACCACCGAGGCCAAGTACGGCGTCCGCAACTGGCAGGGCGGCGGCCGCGCCAGTGCCCGAGAGACCGTGGGCCGCGTGGCGGCGGGCGCCGTGGCGCGCAAGCTGCTGCGCGTGGCCGCAGACGTGGAGGTGCTGGCGTGGGTGCACCGCGTGCACGACATCGAGGCCAAGGTCGATCCCGCAGCGGTGACCCCGGAAGCCGTGGAGTCGAACCCGGTGCGCTGCCCGGACCCCGCGGCCGCCGAGGCCATGGCTTCGGCCATCGATGAGGCGCGCGGGCGCGGCGACTCGCTGGGCGGCGTGGTGGAGTGCGTGGCCCGCGGCGTACCCGCCGGCCTGGGCGAGCCGGTCTTCGACAAGCTGGAGGCGGACCTGGCAAAAGCGTTGATGTCGCTGCCGGCGTCCAAGGGCTTCGAGATCGGCAGCGGCTTCGAAGGCACACGCATGACGGGCCTGGAGCACAACGATCCCTTCGTGCCGGGTGAGGACGGGCGGCCCCACACCCCATCGAACCGCTCCGGCGGCGTACAGGGGGGCATCAGCAACGGCGAGCCCGTGGTGGTGCGCGTGGCCTTCAAGCCCACGGCCACCATCTCGTCGGCCCAGCAGACCGTGAACCGCGAGGGGGAGGCCGTGACCCTGGAGGCCCAGGGCCGCCACGACCCCTGCGTCCTACCCCGCGCCGTGCCCATCGTCGAGGCCATGCTCTGCCTGGTGCTCGCCGACCACTGGCTCCGCCAGCGCGCCGTCGACTCCCTCTAACCTGCACCCAGTACCACTCCTGCGTTCAGGGACGTTCCTGCATAACTGCACGGAGGGTCAGTCCTGCACGGAGTGCCAGCCCTGGGCCCAGGAGTGGTACTCGATGCAGTTATGCAGGAACGTCCCTGAACGCAGGAGTGGCACTGGGCCAGCGCTACTCGACCTTGTGGATGGATTCGCTCGGCAGCCGCTGCAGCAGCGCGTCCAGGGCGCTCTGCAGGTAGCCGGCGTCGCGCGACTCCAGGGTGAGCAGCACGTGGAACGCCTCCACGCCGATCTTCGGGTAGGAGCCGAGCATGAGTTCCGGGAACTCGCCGAGCAGGGCGTTCAGCGATTCGGCGATCTCGCTCTCGCGACGCTTGACATAGACGCGCTTCAACAGGATGGGCACTCCCTTGAAGCGCTCGCGGATCGACTCGAACTTCTTGCGCAGCAGCTCCGGAATGCCCGGTAGGATGTGAACGTTCTCGAAGATCACCACCGGGAACCAGAGGTCGCCCACGTCCAGGAGCTGTGCGCCCTTGGGAACCTGGGCCATCTTGAACTGGCTCGGGTTGAGGTCGTTTCCGATGGCGCGCTGCAGCCGGTTCACGATCGACTCGCTGCGCTCGATCGGGACTCCAAATGCGCCGGCGATGCCATCCATGGTGAGGTCGTCGTGGGTCGGGCCGATGCCGCCCGAAGTGAAGACGTAATCGTACGCCTCGCTCATGGCCCGGGTTTCGCGGGCGATGATCTCCACGTCGTCGGGAATCACGAGGATGCGCTGCAGGTCCACGCCGAGCGCCCGAAGCTCGCGGGACAGATAGGGGGAGTTGGTGTCCTCCACCTTGCCGGAGAGGATCTCGTTTCCGATGACGAGGATTCCGGCGCTGGGCATGCAGCCAGGGTACCCGAGGGCGTGGGCGGGGTCTAATGCTACGCTGCTCGCCGTGAACGTGTGCATCCGGTTCTCCCCCTCGGGCCGGAGCGTTCGGGTCCCCGCCGGCACCACTCTGCTGGAGGCGATCCGCCTCGCAGGCCTGCCCGTGGCCAGCGCCTGCGGCGCAGCGGCACTGTGCGCCCGCTGCGGGGTGCACGTGCAGGGCGACGTGACCCGGGAGACAGCAGCGGAGTCCGAAGCAAAGCAACGCAACCGCATCGACGCCGGGCTTCGGCTGTCGTGCCAGGTCCGAGCCACTCGCGACCTCGAAGTGACAACCCCCTACTGGTAGGAAGACAGCTCCATGCAGAATCTGCGAATCGGCGTCGGCGGGCGCGGCAACGGCATCGATCCGGCACTGGAAGAGGCAAAGCGGGCCGAGGAGGCCGGCTTCCAGAGCCTGTGGTTCAGCAACATCTTCGCCCACGACGCGCTGACGCTGATCGCGTTGGCCGGCCGCGCCACGGAGCGCATCGAGCTGGGCACCGCCGTCGTGCCCACCCACTCGCGGCATCCCCTCTACATGGCGCAGCAGGCACTCTCCACCAACGCGGCCTGCGGGGGCCGCCTGGCCCTGGGCATCGGCCCCAGCCACAAGGTGGTGATCGAGAACATGCTGGGCCTTTCCTTCGAGAAGCCGGCCCGCCACGTGCGCGAGTACGTCCAGGTGCTGAAGGCGCTGCTGGAGGAAGGCCGCGTGAAGCACGAAGGCCAGGTCTACCGGGTGCAGGGCCAGCTCCGCGTACCCGGCGCCACCCCGTGCCCCGTCCTGATCGGGGGGCTGGGCAAGCTGATGCGGCGCATCGCCGGGGGCCTGGCCGACGGCACCCTGACCTGGATGACCGGGCGGCGCACCCTGGCCGAGGAGATCGGACCCGACGTGCGCGCCGCCGCCGAGGAGGCCGGGCGACCGGCGCCGCGCATCGTCGCCGCACTGCCCGTCTGCGTGACGGACGACGAGGCTGCGGCCCGCGAGGCGATCGACAAGGTGCTAGCCACGTACCCGAGCCTCCCCTCCTACAAGGCGATGCTCGACCTGGAGGGTGCCACGCGGCCCAGCGACATCGCGCTGGTCGGCGATGAGTCCAGCGTCGCCGACGGCGTACGAGCCCTGGCCAACGCGGGCGTGACCGACTTCAACGCCACCATCATCGGAGCCGGCGGTGACGCCAAGGCGGCCGCCGAGCGGACCTGGCAGCTGATGGCGGAGCTGGCGCGGGGTGAAGCATGAGCGATTCCAAGGACCGGTTCGCGACGCGCGCCATCCACGCGGGACAGGGAGCCGACTCCGCCACCGGGGCGACCATTACGCCGGTCTATCAGACCGTGACCTACACCCAGGACGCCATCGGCGAGAACCGCGGCTACGAGTACTCGCGCACCGACAACCCCACGCGCCACGCACTGGAGGAGGCGCTGGCCTCACTGGAGGGCGGCCGGTTCGGGCTCGCCTACGGGTCGGGCATGGCCGCCATCGCCGGCACGATGCAGCTGGTGAAGGGCGGCGACCACGTGGTGGTGGCCGACGACCTGTACGGCGGAAGCTATCGGCTCTTCACCGAGGTGCTGCCCCAGTACGGCGTGCGCTTCAGCTACGCCGACGCCACCCGCCCGGAAGAGCTGGCCAAGGCCGTGGAGCCCACCACGCGGATGGTGTGGATCGAGACGCCCACCAACCCCATGCTGCGGCTGGTGGACGTGGCGGCCTGCGCCGAGATCGCACGGCGCCAGGGCGCACTGCTGGTGGTGGACAACACGTTCGCCACTCCCCTCCTCCAGAATCCGCTGGCCCTGGGCGCGCACGTCTGCGTCCACTCCACCACCAAGTACATCGGCGGCCACTCGGACGTGCTCGGCGGCGCCGTGGTGGTGGACGACGAGGAGATGGCGCAGAAGCTCCGCTTCACGCGCAACGCCACCGGCGGAATCCCCGGGCCGTGGGATGCGTGGCTGACCCTGCGCGGGCTCAAGACCCTGGCCGTGCGCATGCGCCAGCACCAGGAGAATGCGCAGCGCGTGGCCGAGTTCCTGCTGGAGCGGCCCCAGGTGGCGGCCGTGCACTACCCCGGCCTGCCGGATCATCCGGGTCACGAGCTGGCCCGCACCCAGATGCACGGATTCGGCGGCATGGTCACCGTGGATCTGGCCGGAGGCGAAGCCGCCGCGCGAGTCCTGTGCGAGGGAACGCGGCTGTTCGCCCTGGGCGAGAGCCTGGGCGGTGTGGAGTCGCTGATCGGCTACCCCTGGAGCATGAGCCATGCCGCGTTCCCGCCCGAGGTGAAGCGGGCCAAGGGCATCACCGAGGGAACGGTCCGGCTCTCGGTCGGGATCGAGGACGCGGAGGATCTCTGCGCCGATCTGGCCCAGGCGCTCGGTCGCACGTGAAGCCGGCCCTGATCCTGATCGATCACGGCAGCCGCCGCGCCGAGGCCAACGCCGTGCTCGACGACATGGCTGCGCTGGTGCGCCGGACGGACCCGGGGCGCGCGGTGCACACCGCCCACATGGAGTTGGCGGCGCCGAGCCTGGCCGACGCCGTCGCGGCGTGCATCGCCGAGGGCGCGCGCGAGATCGTCGTGGTGCCCTGGTTCCTGGCGCCGGGGCAGCACAGCACCCGGGACATCCCGCGCCTGGCCGACGAGGCGGCAGCCCTGCATCCGAACGTGCGCGTGCGCGTCGCCTCACCCCTGGGCGCCCACGCCAAGCTGGCCGAGCTGGCCCTGCTGCGCGCCGACGAGGTCTAGAGCCCGCGCAGGTGGCGGGCACGGCCCAGCTCGTCCATCAGACCCACCAGCTCGTCGCGACGCGACCGGGCGTAGGGCCCCGGGTTCCAGGCACGCAGGCGCAGGGGGTTGGGCAGCACGGTCGCCAGCAACGCGGCTTCCTCGGGCAGCAGCTCCGCCGCCGGCTTGTCGAAGTAGCGCTGCGCCGCCGCCTCCGCGCCGAACACGCAGGGCCCGAACTGCACGACGTTGAGGTAGACCTCGAGGATGCGCTGCTTGGACCAGAGCAGCTCGATCCACAGCGTGATCCAGGCCTCGAGACCCTTGCGTACGAAGCTGGCGTCCGGCCACAGGAACAGGTTCTTGGCCAGCTGCTGGGTGATGGTGCTGGCGCCGCGCCTGCGCACCCCGCGCTCCGCCTCGTCGATCGCCTTGCGGATCGCCTTGCTGTCGAATCCGTCGTGGAGCAGGAACTTCTGGTCCTCGGCCAGCACCACCGCCAGCCGCAGATGCGGCGAGATCGACTCACGCGGAACCCATGCCTGTTCGACCTCCGCGCAGGGCTGCTTCGTAGCGGGATCTTCGCGCAGGCTGCGCTGCATGAAGGCGGACGAGTCGACGGGCCCGCGGCGCAGGACGAGCAGCGGCAGCGCGGACACCGAAACCACGAGCACCACCAGCGCGACGCCGGCCGCAACGATCCGCACCAGCCAGCGCACGCCGCGCCTCCAGCCGCCCGCCACGCCGCGGCCTAGGCCTTCTTGCGCCGGCCCGGCGATCCGGCGCGCGCGGCCGCGCGGCCCTTGCGCGCGCTCTCGTGGATGTAGCGCCGTGAGATCGGCGACAGTTCGTCGGGCGGCACGCGGCACTCGATGAGCACGAAGTCGCGGACCTCGTGCGCAGCACGCAAGGCTTCGCTCAGCTCTCTGCGTGTCTCAACGCGAAATCCGACTCCGCCCCAGGACTGGGCCAGGTCCGCGTAGGGCCAGGGCGGAATCTCCAGCAGGTCCTGGCGGGGCGACACGGGCCGGAAGATCCCCCACCCCCCGTTGTTCACCAGCACCACCAACGGCGACAGCCCGCAGCGTGGCGCGTGCGAGATCTCGGGGCCGGTCATCTGGAAAGCGCCGTCACCGGTGACCACCAACGGCCGCACTCCGGTTCCGATCTGCGCACCCAACGCCGCCGGCACGGCGAACCCCATGGACGCATAGAAGCCCTGGGCGAAGTACAGCCCTCCGGCGCGCAGCCGCAGCTCCAGGCCGCCGAAGAGCATGTCGCCGGACTCGGCGAACACGTGGTAGCCCGCGTTGGCGGCGAGGAACTCGTTTACCTCCAACAGCAGGTCGTTGATCGAAAGCGGGCCGGGCCGGCTTCCTTCCAGCGATGTGTGCTTCAGGTTGTCGTAGTACTCGATCTTCTCGCGGCGCTTCGGCAGCTTCTGCCTCGCCAGCCCGGCGACGAACTCCCGTAGAGCCACCTCGGTGTAGGCGTGGAAGGAGACGTTGACCCGTCCGCCGATGGCCCACACCGAGCGGTCGCGGCGAACCTGGGGCTTGGACGCGCCCAGGTTCATGTCGGTCAGCAGCGTGCCCAGCGCGATCACCAGGTCCGCTTCGCGCACGCGCTTCTGGATGGGCTTCGGGCTGAAGGGGCCCACGTGCACGCCCATGTGCTGGGGATGATCCATGGGGAACACGCCTTTGGCGTCCACGGTGGTGACGACGGGGGCGCCCAGCTTTTCGGCCAGGCGCAGGAGGTCGCGCTCGGCGCCTACGCGGTAGGCCTCGACGCCGCCGATCAGGATGGGCCGCCGCGCCTCACGCAGGAGCCCCACGGTTTCGGCCACGGCCTCCCGCAGCTTGCGCGGGTCGGAGGGCGTGCGCGCATAGGTCCCGTCCCAGTCGCGAATCTTCGGCGGGACTGGGATCGACACGTCCACCTGATCGCGGTGGATCTCCAGGTACCCCGGCCGGGACTCCGTGAGGATGCGGCCGACCAGCTCGTGCACCTCTTCGGCGGCGCGCTCCGGGTGGCGCAGGATGCGCGCGTCGCAGGTGACCTGCTGGAAGACACGCCACTGGCCCTCCACGTCCTTGGCCTGGTGGTGCACTCCCGCCAGCTTCTGCTCGGCCTCGCCGGGCCCGCCGGACACCACCAGCAGCGGGACCTCCTCGGCGTACGCGCCGGCCACGGCGTTGACGACGTTGTAGCCGCCCGCCCCGTAGGTGACACAGACCACGCCCAGCCGCCGAGCGCTGCGCGCGTAGCCGTCGGCGGCGAAGCCCACCGCCGGCTCGTGGGAGAAGGTCACGATCTCCAGTCCGCGAGCCTGGCCGAAGCGGTGGAAGAGGCCCAGCACCAGGTCGCCGGGAAGCCCGAAGATGTGACTCACGCCGGCCCGCTGCAGGTAGGCGACCAGGAAGTCGCCCAGCGGCATCCGCGAGCGCATGGCCGGCCGGCTCGGCGCGCGCGCCGGGCTCACGGCGACCGGCGCTCCTCGAGCTCGAAGCGGTACAGCGCAGCGACCACCAGCGCGTGATCGATGTGGCCCTCGCGCACCTGTGCGCGGATCTCGCTCAGGGGAGTCAGCTCGACGTGGGTCTCCTCCATGGCGCTGTTCTGCACCTCACCCACACGCCGGCAGCCCCGAGCCACGAAGGTGTGCACACGGTTTCCGAAGAGCGCCGGGTTGGGATTCAGGCTTCCGACGGGCAGCACCTCGCTCGGCTCGTAGCCGGTCTCCTCCAACAGCTCGCGAACCGCGGCGTCGTGGGGCGTCTCCCCCGGGTCCACGATGCCTCCGGGAATCTCCAGGGTCAGCTCGCACGAGCCGTGGCGATACTGGCGCACCAGGACCACCTCGTCGTCGCCGGTGATCGGGACGACGTTCACCCAGGCCTCGGCGTCGATGCGGAAGAATGGGTGCACCTGGCCGGTGCTGGGCGAGCGCGCC
>JAFDET010000384.1 GCA_019310195.1 Deltaproteobacteria bacterium | reverse complement strand
CGAGGCGGGGCTGCGCATGGCGGCACTGGCGGCGCAGAACCTGGCGGAGTTCCCCCACGTGAGCATCGAGAACGCGCGCTTCGAGGAGTGGCCGCTGCAGCCCGGCGCCTTCCATCTGGCGATTGCGGCCCAGTCCTTCCACTGGGTGGACCCCGAGGTGGGCTGCGAGCGCGCGGCCCGTTGCCTGCGACCGGGCGGCGCCCTGGCGCTGTTCTGGAACCGCCCGCTGGGCTCCGAGACACCCCTGCGCCGTGCGCTGGAGGCGGTGTACGAGCGCCACGCACCGAAGCTGTCTCGCAAGGACGTGCCGCGGGAGATGCCGTGGGTGCCCGAGGCCATCGACCGGACCGGGCGCTTCGAGTCCGTGGAGATCCAGCGCTTCCCCTGGACCGACCGGCGCGATGCGGAGAGCTACGCGCGGTTGGTCGCCACCTACTCGGATCACGCAGCCCTGCCCGAGGCACAGCGCGGAGCGTTGCTGGCGGACATCCGCGACACGATCGAGCGTTTCGGCGGCGAGATCACCGTCGAGCACTACACCCTGCTCTTCTTCGCCCGCAGGAAGCTGTGACGAGGCGACGCGCGTTCGTCCTTGTCGCGGGGCTCGCCGCCGTCGGAGCAAGCGTGCTGCTGGCCCCGCAGATCTCCAGCCTGGCGGGCCACTTCGGGCTCGAGGTCCGGCGGCTCGAGGCGCGCAACCGCGCACAGCCCCCCGAGCCGGGCGGGATCGTCTTCATCGGCAGCTCGAGCATCCGCTTCTGGAGCAGCCTGGCCCGGGACATGGCGCCCCTGCCGGTTTCCAACCAGGGCTTCGGCGGCTCGCACATCGAGCACGTGATCCGCTACGCGCCGCGCCTGGTCCTCCCGCACCGACCGCGACTCGTGGTGCTCTACGCCGGCGACAACGATCTGGCCGGCGACGACAAGACGCCCGAGAGCGTGAGCGCGGACTTCGGGGTGCTGGTGAGCCGCATCCACGCGTCGCTGCCCGAGACGCGCATCTACTTCCTGGCCATCAAGCCCTCGATCCGGCGCTGGGAGCGCTGGCCGCAGATGCGCGACGCCAACGAACGGATCGCCGCCGCCTGCGCCGACGACCCGCGCCTGGTCTACGTGGACGTGGCCACAGCCATGCTCGGGCCGGACGGCACGCCACGGGAAGAGCTCTTCGCGTTCGACGGCCTGCACATGAGTGAGGAGGGCTACGCGCTGTGGACCTCCATCCTGCGCCCGCGCCTGCAGCGCGACTGGCGCCGCCTGTCGACCGCACCGTGATTCGCGGGCGCAGTGTCGCCCTGCGGCCCGCCGCGCCGGCGGATCGCCGCACCGTCTGGTCCTGGGCCGCGGCGCCGGACGTAGCCCCGCACCTGTTCCGACACGAGCCCGTACCCACGTTCGAAGCCTTCTGCGCCGACACCAAGCGCCACTACTTCGACGCCAGCGATCCGCGGCGCGGACAGTCCTTCCTGATCCGCGTGCGCGACGAAGAGCTGGGCCAGATCAGCTCCAACGACATCGACGCGCAGCGCCGGCGCACCGAGCTGGACATCTGGCTGGCGGGCGAGGCGGCCTGCAACCGCGGCGTGGGGCCCGCAGCCATCGAGACCCTGGCCGACCACCTGTGCCGCGAGTACGGCGTGGTCGAGTTCATGATGCAGCCATCGTCGGACAACCCACGCGCCATCCGCGCCTACGAAAAGGCGGGTTTCCGCCCCCTCGGACTGCCCCTGGAGCAGGCGGTCGCCGAGTGGGGCCCGGCCGACGGGCCCGACGCGTTCTACATGGTGCTGCGCATGCCCGCGCGGGTGCGGCCGGGAACGCCGGCCGACCTGCCCTTCCTGCGGGCCATGCTCTACGAGGCGGCCTACTGGAGCCCCGACGCTCCGCGCCCGCCGATCGACGAAGGCCTGGCGCCGGAGGAGCTGGCCAGGCTGCTGCGCGAGTTCGGCTCGCGCCTGGGCGACGCGGCTCTGGTGGCCGAGAGCCCCGACGGGCGCCCCCTGGGCGCGGCCTGGTTCCGGCTCTGGACCCGCGACGAGCACTCCTACGGCTTCGTCGACGAGCGCATCCCGGAGCTGGCGATCGCGGTCGTCGCGGAGGCCCGCGGGCAGGGGATCGGCGCTCAGCTGCTGCGCAGCCTGGTGCTCGAAGCGGGCCGCGAGGGCTGCGACGCGCTCTCGCTCTCCGTGGCCCACGGCAACCCCGCGCGACACCTGTACCAGGCGCTCGGCTTCCGCGAGCGCGACCGCGACGCCGGCGCCGCCACGCTGTGCCTGGAGCTGGCCCGCTAGCCGAATCGTGACCTCAACCGAGCCGCTTCTGGAAGCGGGACACGGCCAGGCTCACGGTGACCGCGAAGAAGAGCAGCAGCGGCCAGATCTCCGGCGTCAGCTCGCCAAGTTCGGCGCCGCGCAGCAGGATCCCGCGCATCAACCGGATGAAGTGGGTGAGTGGCAGCACCTCGCCG
>JAFDET010000145.1 GCA_019310195.1 Deltaproteobacteria bacterium | reverse complement strand
AGGGCGTCCGAGCCGATCTCCTTGTGGAACTCCCGCTCGTCGAGCATCTGGTCTGCGGGCAGCGACGACAGGAAGTAGCCATCGACGCAGGGCGACCAGGGGATACGATCCACCGGGTCTCCCCGGAGCGCGGCCAACAGGCGCTCACGAGAGGTCATGGCTTCTGCGCTCACTCCACTCCTCCTCGGTTTCGACCTGGCACTGGACGGGGTTCAGGATATCGAACCCAGACTCGGTGAAGGAGGGCTTGCTTCTCGTTCCCTCGCCGCGCATTCCGCCCGCCCCTCGCGTGCCGGCGCTGCCCCGAGCATGGTAGCGCGACTGCGTGGTGGCAGTCCGGCCCGGTTCACCCCGGGAAGCGCATGTCCTCGATGAAGACATCCTGGAAGTGCGGGTCCGCCGCCAGCGAGAGGTGCTCGATTCGCGAGTCCAGCTGCGAGAGCGCGTCGGTCTCGCGCTCCGGTGCGAAGAGCGCCAGCTTGGCTCCCAGGAGCGCGGTATTTCCGACCGGCTCGATTGCGTCCTCCGGATGGTCGAGCAGCCGAACGCTCCGGCCAGGTTCACGCGCGACAGATCGCCGGGCGACCGGCCGAGCTGCTTCAACAGGATCTTCAAGCCCGCCGCGATGGCTCCCTTGGCGAGCTGCAGCTGGCGAACGTCGCCCTGCGTCAGGTGGACGCCCCCCGCCAGCGGCAGAGTCTTGCGCCCGCTGGCGAGACGGCCGCTGGGCTCCACCCAGCCCAGCTCCAGGCCGGCGGCCACCGCATCCACGAGCCCGCTGCCACAGATCCCCCGGGCATCCCCCCCTCCCATCACGCGACACTCGAGCACGTCGTCTCCCGGCCTCACCTCGTCGATCGCACCGGTGGTGGCCTGCATGCCCATGCGGATCCCCCCGGCCTCGAAGGCGGGACCGGCGGCCGTCGAGGCACACAGCATGCGCTCGGCCGTGCCCACGACGATCTCGCCGTTGGTTCCCAGGTCCACGAGTGCCACGAGCTCGTCGCTCTCGTGCATGCGGGTCGCCAGCACGCCGGCGAGCACGTCGCTCCCCACGAAGCCGCCCAGACAAGGGAGGAAGCGGACCCGCGGATCGCCGTGCAGCGACCAGCCGAGCTCGCCTGCCTTCCGCTCCTGGAGCCCGAGCTGGTCGGACTGGAAGGGAGCCGCGGCCAGCGGCGCGACGTCCAGGCCGCAGAAGAGATGGTGCATCACGGTGTTTCCCACCAACACCACCGTCTCGATCGGCGCACGACCCACTCCGGCACTCGCCACCGCGCGCCGGATCAGGTCACCCAAGCTCTCGCGCACCACGTGTGCCAGCTGATTGCGCCCCTCTTCCGTCAACGCATGCTGCATGCGGCTCATGATGTCGCTACCGAAGGCACCCTGGGGATTGAGGGCCGTCTGCGCTGCCAGCACCTGACCCGACTCCAGGTCGAGCAGCTGGGCGACGAGGGTGGTGGTCCCCAGATCCACGGCCACGCCGCAGCCCGGGCGCGGCGTGAAGTCGAAGCGGGTGTGGTCGACCAGGATGGGAGCACGGAACTGCTCGATCTGCAGCGTCGCGGGCGCATCTGCGCGACAGCGGCACGCGAGACGCCAGCCCGCCTCGCGCTCTTCGTCCGAGAGGAGCGCGCGCTCCTCGTCGCCGATGGGCAGCGTCCCCTCGACCAGGCGAACGCGGCAGCGCCGGCAGCGGCCGTGGCCACCGCAGGGAAACTCGACCCCGTAGGCGTAGAGGACATCGCGCAGGGGCGTGCCGCGCTCCACCTCGACACTGCGGCCCAGGGGTCGCAGCTCGATCCGGACGACGTCGTTCATGGCAGGCCCGATGATGCCATCTCCCGGACGTGCGAGCAGGCGTCCGCAGGCGGCGCGCGGGTCGGGCGCTAGAGTAGGATGCGCGGGTCGGCAGGTCGATTGCCCAGTCAGGGATTCAGGCTGGCGAAGGAGCTGCAGGCGAGATGGCGACGACCACGGCTACAACGCGTGCCACGACCGAGCTGCTCGAACGATTGCGGGAGCAGATCGTCGCGCTCGATCAAACCGGCGTAGAGCAGACGACGCTCGAGGCGCTCGCGGCCGGGGCTTCCGCCCAGGAGATCATTTCCGGGGGTCTTGGGCCGGGGATGGAGGCGGTCGGAAAGAGATTCGAGGAGGGCGACTTTTTCGTCCCGGAGCTGCTCCTCAGTGCGAGAGCCATGCAGAGCGCCCTCGATCTCTTGCGCCCACATCTCGAGCGCTCCGCTGACACCTCGCCCGGGACCATCGTGCTGGGCACGGTTCAGGGCGACGTACACGAGATCGGCAAGAATATCGTCGCCATCGTGCTGGCCGCGGATGGCTTCGACGTGCACGATCTGGGAGAGGACGTGCCACCGCAAGAATTCCTCGACAAAGCCAATGAGCTCGGGGCCGACGTGGTGGGAATGTCAGCCTTGATCTCGCTCGCCGTTTCGAAGATGGCCGAGACCGTGGCCATGCTGAGAGAAAGTGATTTCAAGGGACGAGTCATCGTGGGTGGTGCGGCCCTCACGCGCGAGAGTGCCGAGCAAATTGGCGCCGATGCGTTTGCTGCAGACGCCTGGGAGGCCCTGGGCAACGTGCGCTCGCTGATCCAGGAGGTGGCGTCGTGAACCACGACTGGAAAGCGTCCGCAGAGCGATTGGCGATCACCATGCTGGGGGGAGAGCCGGACCGTGTGCCCCTCACCTTCTTGGCATCCGAGGATATCGCCTCACGCATTTCCGGCCTGACGGTTCGCGAGATGTTGACCAGCCCCGAGAAGCTGGCCGCTGTCAGCATCGAGACGTGCGAGGTTCTCGGCGCCGATTCCGCCTCCGTCGTGGTCACCCCTTATTGTGGGCCGTACGAAGGGCTGGCTTTCGCCAAGGCGAATGGAATGGCGGAGGAGTTCGAATGGAAGGACTACTCCGCACCCTTCATCCGCGAAGGTGCGGTCTGCAATCGCGTGCCGGATGTCGCGCAGCTCGAAATTCCCGACCATAGCCGGGTCGAGCCCTGGCCAACGCTCTTGAGGGCAGCCGCCATCGTGGCCGAGCGGACGGGTATTCCCGCGACCTTTGCGCCCAGCCTCACCTGGTCGAGCATCCAGATGCTGCGTGGCAGCCAGGCCTATGCGGACGTGATCGAGAACCCGGAGTTCCTGCTGGCGCTCTGCGAGAAGATCTACGCATCGCAGTGGGACTATTACCAGGCGTTCTGCAGCATCGTTGGAAAGCCCTTCTTCGTATTCAACTGCCAGTACGCCTTCAATCGCACCATGTTGCGCTTCGAAGATGCCTGGCGCTTCGAGGGCCAGTTCGTCAGTCGTTTCTGCAAGCAGGTCGGGCTCCCCCTCGCCATCCACAACTGCGGCTTCGATCCCTATTGGAACGAGATGATCGAGCGCCACATCGCCGAGGGGGTCGACGTGATCATGGTCAATGGGAGCCACCCACTGGACCTGGACCGCTGGGTGGATTTTCGCGAGAAGTACCCACAGATCGTGATCATGGGCGCTTCGATATTCGTCAACGGCGAGCTCGAGAACGGCAAGCCGGGCGATGTGATGGAGCGAGCGAGAGAGAATATCGAACGGCTCGGCCCGTTCGGGCGATTCGTTCTATCGCCCGTCTGCTGCATGCCCTGGCGCATCCCCCTCGCCAACGTGCTGGCCTTGCGCGAAGCGGTGGATACGTACGGGCGCTACCCCATGCAGGGCCCGGCTACCGACGCCTGAACGGCGAGCGCGCTCGGCCTTGGCGACTCAGGAGCTCGCGCCCAGGCCCTCTGCTTCCACGGTCCGGATCAGCTCCAGCATCACCCGCATTCCGGCTTCGATGCACTCCGGGTTCAGCAGCTCCGGAGTATCGAGGCGCGTGTGGTACCAACGCGGCGGCGTGGGATCCTGGGCAATCAGGGCGATCGCCCGCAGGCCCGCCTGCGTGAAGGCCGCCGCGTCGGAAGCGCCGACCGGGAGCTTTCGAAACGGAAGCGCGTGTCCGGCGCGGCGGGCGGCGTCGGCCAGCAGCTTCGCCGCTTCGGGATCGTGACGGAGGAAGCCGTTGAGATCACGGTCGTAGACGGCCATGTACTCGAGGTCCCGGAAGGTGTCCACGGCGACGTACAGGCTGGGCGTCCCGGTCAGCTCTTCGCGATGCCGCTCCGCGTAGGCGCGCGCACCCCGCAGCCCGGCTTCCTCCGATCCGGTGTTCAGGATGCGGATCTCCGTGTGCTCGAGCGTCTGGCCCTGGTCGTGCAGGTACTTGGCGAGCGCCACGCTCAGCAGCACGCCCGTGAGGTTGTCGTTGGCTCCCGGCGACACGCGGTGGAAGTTCGTGAAACCCATGATGAGCAGGAAGAACGGGGAGAATCCGACGAGCACCCAGCCCAGCGCGACCGAGAGGCTCGACTCATGCGCGACCAGATTCAGAGCGGTCGCGCCCAACGCGATCACCGCTCCGACGACGGTCCCGACGACGATCACACGAAACAAGGTGTGTCCCTGGTAGTGCCAGCGCCACTCCCAGGCACTGTCGCAGTGCCCGCCGAAGAGCAGGATGCGCTCGACCGGACCGCGTGGGGGGATCGTCGCCACCAGGTTGTGGGACGTCGCGTGCGGAAACAGCGGATCGATCAGCTGGCGGTAGAGCCCCAGCTCGCCGACCAGGAGCGCGATCGCGCCGATCACGCAGAGAAGCGCCAGGGGAGGCACGAACGCGTACAGGGCGACGGCAGCCAGCAACAGCCCGCCGGTGATCGGCACGAAGCCCATGAACGCCTTGGGGGCGACCGAGAACGGCTCGAGCTGCACGTCTGCAACAAACGGCCGCAGCAAATCCGCCAGGTAACGCTGAGCCCGAGCCTCTTCATCGCTGGCCGGAGGCCGCGGACCGATCTGGTCGACGATCGCCGTGACGTGCTCGACGCAGAAGTCCACGTAGCCCCGCAGGCCACTTCTTTCTGCGGATCGCGACGGGTGGCTCACGCCGACCCGAGCCGCTGGTCGAGGAAGACGCCGATCTCCCGGACGGCCTCCCGCGCCTCGGCCAGGATGGGCACCGCCACCGGCCACACGTGGAAGAGGCCCGAGCGGCGGATCAACGTGCCTTGCCCGCCGGCGGCGTTCACTCCCTCGACGATGCGCGTGGAGTCGTCGAGCAGGACCTCGGACTCGTCCACCGTGACCAGGATGGGCGGCAGCCCGCTCAGGTCGCCGAACACCGGCGAGGCCGCGGGCTGGCGCGGGTCGGCTCCATCCAGGTAGGCGCTGGCCGCTCCCGCCAGGCTCTCGCGGGTCAGCATGTCGTCGGCCTCGTTGTTCGAGGCCCGGCTGGGGGCGTCGTCGGTCAGGTCGGCCCACGGCGAGAGCAGCACGCCGGCCGCCGGGAGCGGCAAGCCCTCGTCGCGCACCCGTTGCAGCAGGGCCAGGGTGAGGCCGCCGCCGGCCGAGTCGCCGCTGACGGCCACGTTGGCGGGGTCGAATCGGTCGATCAGCGCCCGGTAGCTGGCCAGGGCGTCGTCCAGCGCGGCCGGGAAACGGTGCTCCGGCGCCAGCCGGTAGGCGGCCGACAGCACGTCGGCGCGCAGCGCGCGAGCCAGGCGCCCGGACATGCTGCGATAGGCCTCCGGCCGGCCCGAGACGTAGGCGCCGCCGTGATGGTGGAGGATGGCCCGGCTGGCGGCCGGCACGCCCACCCACTCGCCGAAGACACCGGGCAGCTCGCCGGGATCCACCGCACGACGGGCCACGCCCCGGGGCATGCGCGCCAAGACCGGGGCGCGGTCGATGGAACGGCGAAAGTGGCGCACAACGGCGTCGGGCTCGCCCGTCGTGGTCTTCATGGAGCGGCGGGCGAAACGGCGGAGTCCGCGGGCGACGAGGCTGGGCATGGCGGGGAGCTTAGTGAACCCGGTCGGCCCCCCGGCCCTCTTGCTGTGACCCCTGTCACGGCGGCGCGTGTGGGGTCTCCGATACGCTGCGTGCGCGGCGGGAGGGCCGCCACCACCCTGGGAGTGTACGAAGATGAAGATTGCCCTTTCTAGAAACCTGTTGCCGCTGAGCGTTGCATTCTTGCTCACCGCGCTGACGCTGGCTGTGGCCCCGGCAGCGCATGCGCAGGACGGCGCCTGCGGCGTGATCGACTCGCCGTGCACCCTGGCGGAGATCTCCGCCCAGGCCCTGGTGGACTCCGGCGCCGCCGACGTGGTGAAGGCCGGCTTCACCAGCGCTCAGCTGCCCGACGGCACGGAGCTGAGCCTCTACAAGGTGCGCGTGCGCTTCTTGGACGGCACCGAGGACACGCTCTACTACAACACGGCCGACTGCTCGGCGGTGCTGCCGCCGATTCCGACGGTCAGCTTCCTGGATGCCATGGCCGCCGCCGTAGCCAAGAGCCAGGAAGTGGCGCCGGGCCTGGCACTGCCCATCGTGCTCTCGGGCAAGCTGGTAAACGAGCTGCTGGCCCCGACCTACGTGTTCCAGCTGCTGGACCCGCAGGGCCATCTGATGGGCGTGCGCGTCGATGCCCTGACCGGCGAAGCCACGGTCGTGGACGAAAAGGCCGGCAAGAAGAAGGGCAAGAAGAAGAAGAAGAAGAAGGGCAAGAAGGGCCAGTTCAAGTGCAACGACGCGGACTCGGACAGCGACTCCGACTCGGACTCGGATGAGGACTCGGACAGCGACTCCGACGGAGATTCGGACGGAGATTCCGAGAACCAGGACTGATCCTGTCTGCGATGACTGAGTCGGCGCGGCGGCCCTTGGGCCGTCGCGCCGATCTCGTTTTGGGGCCGCAGCCGGCCGCCGGGCCTCAGGAGTCCGGGCTGGCGTCGAAGACGATCTCGCCCACGTCGTCGCCGCCGATCTCCCAGTCCGTGGAGTCGCGCATGCGATCGGGACCGAACGAGTAGACGAAGATGCGCCGGCGGCGCCGGTCCTCGCCGCAGGAGTCGCGCACCCAGTAGGGCGAGTTCCACGGATCCAGGAAGAAGCGGCTGCGCTCCTCGGGCAGCCCCTGCTCCACCAGCGCGGCGAAGCTTCCCTGCCCCAGCGCCTCGACGTTCTGCTGGCGCACGAAGGTGAAGAGGCGCTTGTGCAGGCCGCAGCGGGTGCGGACGCGCGCCTCGCGGAAGTCGGCGGCCAGGGCCCGAATCTCCCCGCGCGCGGCCTCGAGCGTGGCCGGGTGCGCGCGGCGCTGGGCCCGCGACCAGGCGGCGCTGGCCTCGCCGGCGCCAGCCACCACGACGCACGCCAGCGCCACCGCCAACAGCGCCCGCCCGGGCCGAGCAGCGTCGCGCGCTGCCGACAGAACCGCCGCGAGCAGGAAGCCCAGCCCGAGCATCATCTCCACCCACTCACCGGAGAAATCCCAGGGGTAGATCTCGTAGAGCAGATAGGTGGCGAGGAAGGCGGGCACCAGCGCGAGCGGCGGCGGCACCACAGCGAGGCGTCGGTAGAGACGACCGAGCGCGGGCACCAGGCCCAGCAGCGGGAGCGCCACCCCGTAGCCCAGGATCACCAGCTTCAGTGCCAGTTGGCGCAGGTCCGACGCCACCACGTTGTGGACGTTCAGCTCCTGCTGGTAGTTGTGCTCCAGGAAGTAGGCGGGCGGGCGGTAGCCGAAGACGCGCTGGCCCCAGGAGATCTCCTCCAGCGCCACCCACAGGCAGAAGGCGGCGAGCCCGAGCGGAAACCAGAGCCGCCAGCGTTCCGCGGACGGCCGTCGCAGAGCGGCCCACGCG
This sequence comes from Deltaproteobacteria bacterium, assembly GCA_019310195.1. GTDB lineage: Bacteria > Myxococcota_A > UBA9160 > UBA9160 > JAFDET01 > JAFDET01. Next base: position 915 of record JAFDET010000145.1, on the reverse strand, counting down.
AACACGCCCGCCGCCCCGGCGAAGGCCCAGAAGCTGGCCCACTCCAGGAGCTCGTCCTCCTGAACGGCCCGGTAGTAGGCCTCGGGCTGCCAGGCCACCAGCGCGGCGGCGCCCAGGAGCACGGCCGCCACGATCCCGTTGGTCAGCAGCGCTGCGGCGGCCGCGCTGCGCCTTCCCGGTCCTTCGGGCGTCGTATCCCCCACGGCGCGACTCTACCGGCACTGTCGCGCGGTGAGAACCCCGCGAACCGACACGACCCCAATGCGTGACGCCCCCGGCAACCAGACCGTCCGGTCGCCGGGGGCGTCTTTGCTCCCCCCACAGGAGCGGGAAGGGGGGAGGCGTTGCCGGAGCCGTCAGTGGCTCCAGCCTCCGATGCGACTGCGCAGCTCGATCACGTGCGCGGCCAGCGTGCCGTGGTGGCGCTCCAAGAGGCTTGCGGCCACCACGGTGGCAACTCCCAGTGCGGCCAGCGCCGCCCAGGGGCTGAGCGCGTAGAGCTCGGCCGCGTAGCGCAGGTGGTAGAGGAGGCCGAAGACCAGCGCGGCGGCGCCGCCCACCAGGACTCCCTTCTGCTCCGCCGCGTAGCCGTACGCCGTGGCCAGGATGGCCGTGGCCAGACACGCCACGCTGGAGAGCACGCCCGGGAAGAACACCAGCTGCGCAGTCATGCCGCCCGCGGCCACCAGTGCCGCCAGGTTGCGCATGCGCACGCCGCCGTCGGCCGCGCGCAGCGACATGGCCGCAAACGTGCTTGCCATGGGCAGACACACCAGCGGCAGCACCGCGGATTCGTGCAGATTGAACGCACCCACCACGGCGTCGCCCAGCGCCACGCAGGCCAGTCCGGCCGGGACCAGCGCCAGGTACTGCGCCAGTACGGCCTCGCGCTTCTGCTTGACGACAACCGGCCCC
>JAFDET010000383.1 GCA_019310195.1 Deltaproteobacteria bacterium | reverse complement strand
ATGCCCACCTCCCCACACGAGCTCACGCGCCGAGGACATCGCAGCAGCCCACCCACCGCCGCGCTCCCCTCGATACAACGCCCTATTCCGACTCCCGAGTAAACGTGATGAACGCCATGCTGGGGCGCTTCGAAGACTCGCGCATGGCGAACTGCATGCCGTCGTAGTTCCAGCCCTGGGAAGCCCACTCGTTCAGGGTCCGCTCGATCTCGTCTTCGGTGACGGTGCTGAGTTCGACCACCTTGTATTGGAGCACGGGATCGGCCTACCTCGGAAGCCGGCGGGCCACGTCCAGGGCCGCGTAGCTGAGGATCCAGTCGGCGCCGGCGCGCTTGATCGAGACCAGCGCCTCGTCCATGGCGCGCTCGCCGTCGATCCAGCCGCGCTCGGCGGCGGCAACGATCATCGCGTACTCGCCCGACACGTGGTACGCCGCCAGGGGAACATCGAAACGCCGGCGCGCCTCGCACAGCAGATCCAGATACGGCAGCGCCGGCTTCACCATCAGGACGTCCGCCCCCTCCTCGAGATCCAGCTCCATTTCGCGCAACGCCTCGCGCCCATTGGGGGGATCCATCTGGTAGCCGCGTCGATCTCCGAAACGCGGCGTACTCTCGGCCGCGTCGCGGAACGGGCCGTAGTAGGCGCTGGCGAACTTGGCCGCATACGACAGAATCGCCACGTCGCCGAAGCCGCCCGCGTCGAGGGCGGTGCGGATGGCGGCCACGCGGCCGTCCATCATGTCCGACGGCGCCACGACGTCGGCACCGGCGTTGGCGTGGGAGACCGCGGTTTCGGCCAGGCGCGCCACACTCGGGTCGTTCGCCACTTCGCCCGCCTCGATCAGGCCGCAGTGTCCGTGGTCGGTGTACTCGCATAGGCACACGTCGGTGATGACGCACAGATCGGGCTCGGCGGCCTTCACCGCCTCCACCGCGCGCTGCACCACGCCACCGGCCGCATCGGCGCCCGAGCCCCTGGCGTCCTTCTCGGCGGGAATCCCGAACAGGATCACGGCCGGGATGCCCGCGTCACTGACCTGTTTGGCCTCGCGCACCAGCATGTCCACGGAAAAGCGGAACACCCCGGGCATGGAAGCCACGGGCTCACGGACGCCGCTGCCCTCTACGGCGAAGAGCGGGAGCACCAGGTCGTCGCGGGAGAGATGCGTCTCGCGCACCATCCGGCGCAGGCTCTCGCTGCGGCGCAGTCTGCGCATCCGGGTTCGCGGAAAACTCATGGGGACGCCTCCGAGTGCGGGGGGCCGTTTCCAGGTTCCGCCGCGAATTCGGCGAGCGCCTCCACCAGATCGGCCGTGCTGGCTCGCTCGGAAGTCACATCCGGCTCCAGCCCCTCACGTCGTAGCGCCTCTGCCGTGACGGGGCCAATGCACGCGATCCAGCAGCGCGCTGCGGCGCGGAGCGATGCCGGATCCAGCAGCGCGGCGAAGTGCCGCGCCGTGGACGGACTCGTGAACGTGAGAGCCTGGAAGTCGCCGGCCAGGAGCCGGCGGCGCAGGGCGGCCGGATCGAGCTCCGGCGGCGCGCTGCGATAGACGGCCACGGCGTCCACCCGGCCGCCCGCGGCCCGCAGCCCGTCCGGCAGCACCTCGCTCCCGTCCTCGGCCCGCGGCATCAGGAAGCTCCGCCCGTCCGGCGGCAGGTGCTCCTCGATCCACGCCAACAGGCCCTCGGCATCGAATCGGCTCTCGGGGATCCCATGCACCCGAAGCCCCTGGCCGCGAGCGATCTCGGCCGTGCGCGGCCCCACGCAGAACACGCGCGCCGTCCCGGCTTCGAGATCGACCGCGCGCGAACGGGCCCGTTCGGCGAAGAAGCGCACCGCATTGGCGCTGGTGAAGATCCAGGCGTCGTAGTTCGCGAGCTGCTCCAGGGCGGCGTCAGCCGGCCGCGGATCGCTGGGCGCCACCAGCCGGATCATGGGCAGGAGCTGGGGCCGGGCGCCGGCGGCGCGCAGGGCGTCCACCAACTCGCCCGCCTGCTCTCGGGCGCGGGTCACCAGCACGCGCATCCCGAACAGCGGCTTGCGCTCGTACCACGCCAGGCTCCTGCGCAGACGCACCACGTCTCCGATCACCACCACGCCGGGGGCCGCGAGACCCGCCGCGCGCACCTGCTTCACCAGCTCGATGAGCGGCGCCTCCACCACCGTCTGTTCCGGCAGGGTCCCCTGGCAGACCACCGCCGCGGGAGTCTGCGGGTCGCGCCCCCCCTCGAGGATGCGTGCCACGATCGTCTCCAGGTTGCGCATGCCCATCAGGATCACCACCGTGTCGACGGCGCTGCCCAGCGCTTCCCAGCGAGTATCGGCCGTCACCTGGGAGGGATCCTTGTGGCCGGTCACCACCGCGAACGACGCCCCATGACGCCGGTCGCTGACGGGGATCCCCGCGTACGCGAGCACGTCCACCGCCGACGACACTCCGGGCACCACCTCGAACGGAACGCCGGCCTCGCCACAGGCGCTGACCT
>JAFDET010000144.1 GCA_019310195.1 Deltaproteobacteria bacterium | reverse complement strand
GTAGCGTCCCGAGTGACCGGTCGTGCCGATGGGAGTCCCAAAGAACAGGATGTACTCCGAGAGCGAGGCGTGGAGCAGGGTCAGCTGACCCATGGCACCGCCCGCGTTGTTGAGTACCCAGCGACGCGGACCCGTGTAGATGTGGCCGGGATATGCCGCGGCCAGATCCGCGGTAATGGTGTCGAAGGCCTGCTCGAGTGGCTCGTCGCACCGGCGGTTCGTGATCTGCTGCAGCTCCTCGGGATCGAAGAGATGGCCCATGACTCCCCCCGCGGCCTGACTCCCGGCGCGCAGCCTAGCAGATTGCGCACCTCGGACCGCGGGAGGGTCCTGTGAGCGACCCGCGTTGCGATTCGGGCTAGGCTCGCGCCCGGATGCTGGTTCGAGATCGCTCCGACCCGCGGTCGGCAGGGGTGAGGGGACGGCTGGCGGCGGCCGGCCGGCGCGGGCTCGCTCGCTGGGTGGGCTTCGCGGTCGCACGGCGTTGGCTCGTGCTCGCCCTGACGCTGGGCGCCACGCTGGCTGCGGGCGCGTACTCGGCGCTCAACATGCGGATGAACTCCGACACGAGCCAGCTCGTCCACCAGGACGCTCCCTTTCGCAGAAGCTACCAGGCCTTCGGCGAGGCCTTCCCCCACTACGAGAAATCGAGCCTGATCGTCGTGAGTGCCGCCAGCCACCGGCTGGCGTCCGACGCCTCCCGGCGCCTCGCCGTCGCCCTGCGCGAACGAAGCGACTTGATCCGCACGCTCTACTCCGCCGACGAGGGCGACTTCTTCCGGGATCACGCGCTTCTCTACCTCGAGCCGGCTGAGCTCGACCGGGTCGTCGCGCGACTGGCCGAGGCACAGCCGGTGCTCAGCGCCCTCGCGAACGATCCCAGCCTGCGCGGCCTCGCCCAGGAGATCTCGCGGGCCCTCGACGCCCTCGCGGGAGACGAGGAGGTCGGACCGGGCTTGGAGCGGATCGTGAGGCGCCTGGCGGAAGTCGGCGAGGCGCAGCTCGCCGGAGGAACCGAGGTGCTCTCCTGGGAGGAGGAGCTGCTGCGAGAGCCGCCGGGCGAAGTCCACCACCTGATCGCGGTGCAGGGCAAGGAGGACTTCTCCACCGACATCTCCGGCGAGAAACTGCTTGCGGAGATCCGCGCGACCGCGGACGAGCTCGGCCTGGTCCCCGCGAACGGCGTGCGCGTGCGCCTGACGGGCATGGTGCCCCTGGCCACCGGGGAGCTCGAGAGCGTGCGGGGCAGCGTGCGCCTGGCGGCCGCCCTCGCGTTCAGCTTCCTCACCCTCATCATGGTGTTCGGAACCCGCTCTCTGCGCGTCATCCTCGCGACCCTCGCGACGGTCGTGGTCAGCATCGTGTGGACCTCGGCCTTCGCGCTGCTGAGCGTCGGCGAGTTCAACACCTTCTCGGCGGCCTTCTCGGTACTGCTGATCGGGCTCGGGGTGGACTTCGCCATCCACATCTGCCTGCGCGTCCAGGAGGAGCTGGCCCGGGGGGCGCCGATCCAGCCCGCGGTGCTGGCTGCCACTACGAGTGTGGGGGGAACCGTGAGCCTCTGCGCCCTCACGTCGGCCATCGGCTTCCTCTCCTTCGTCCCCACGGACTACACGGGCCTGGCGGAGCTCGGACTCATCACCGGGGGAGGCATGTTCTTCGCCCTGCTGGCGAGCCTGAGCTTCACGCCGGCGCTGCTCGCGTGCATGGGAAGGCCCCGGGGCCGGTCCGTCAGCTTCACCTTTCCGCCCGCGGCGATCTCGTGGCTCGTGCACAGGGCGCGGCCCATCGCCTCGCTGTCCCTGGCGGCGGCGCTTGGCGCCTCCCTGGTCGCGACGCAGCTGACCTTCGACTTCAGCACCTTGAGCGTGAAGGACCCGGAGTCCGAGTCGATGACGACCCTTCGGGAGCTGCAGGCGAAGGGCGTCCTGACCGACTACTCGCTCACGGTGGTGGCCCCGAACTCGGCCGCGGTGCGGGAGCTGAGCAGCGAAATCGTCGCACTTCCGGTGGTCGCGGAGGTGCGATCACCCGAGTACTACCTCCCCAGCGAGCAGGAGACCAAGCTCACGCTGATCGAGGATGCGCAGTTCCTGCTCTGGCCCGTGTTCGCCCCGCCAGACCCGCTGCCCCCGCCGAGCGCAGCGCAGCGACTGGAGGCGCTGACGGCGCTGCGCGAGCGGGCCCTCGCGGCGGCGCGGGACCTCGCCCCGGGAGAGCTGGCTGCGACGCTGCGACGCCTCGCCGGCGTCCTCGAGGCTTTCCTGGGCGGAGCGCAGCCAGAGGCTTCGACGGCCGAGCTGGAGCGGCGCCTGATCGCCGATCTCGACGATCGAATGGCCTGGCTCGAGCGCGCGCTCTCGGTCGAAGCCGTCGCGCTCGGCGATCTGCCCGCCGGCCTGCAGAAACGGCTCGTCTCCGACGATGGCCGCGTGCTGATGTCCGTCCTTCCGCGCGAGGACGTCTCGCAGGTTCGAGCGCTCAGCCGCTTCATCGAATCGGTGTCGCGCATTGCGCCGGAGGCGACGGGGCGTCCCGTCATCGAGGCCGGAGTCGGGGAGATCGTCGTGCGCTCCTTCCAGCAGGCCATCGCGCTCGCGGCGCTGGGAATCGCGCTCGTGGTCGGGATCGCACTGCGCGATACCGTCGACACGCTGCTCGTCCTCACGCCTCTCGCCATCACGGCCGCGTTCACGATCGCGACGGGCGTGCTGATCGACATGCCCTTCAACATGGCCAACGTGCTCGCGATCCCGCTCGTGATCGGGTTGGGGGTCGACAACGGCATCCACATGGTGCGTCGCTTCCGGGAGGAGGGATCGCTGTTCGGGGCGCTCGGCTCCAGCCTGCCGCGCGCGATCCTACTGAGTGGCCTCACGACGCTGGGCGCCTTCGGTGCGCTCTCCGTCTCCGCGCACAGGGGCATGAGCAGTATTGGGATCTTGCTCAGCCTCGCGATCCTCTACCTGCTGGCCAGCACGCTGCTCGTGCTGCCCGCGCTCCTCGCCTGGCACCACCGCGCATCCTAGTTTCGAAGTCTCGGCTCCTGGCGCCGCACGGCCCATGCGAAGCGTCCTGCCCGACTCGCCTCGCCCGTGTACCATGGCCGCCGGAGGAAGCGATGCGACTGAAGGAACCGCGCCTGGCCCCCCTGTCCGATGAGGAGATGAACGAGGAGCTGCGCGCCCGCTTCGGTGACGGCCCCATCCTCAACATCTTCCGGACCCTGGCCCATCACCCGAAGCTCACGAAACGCTGGCTCGTGTTCGGCAACCACGTGCTGGCCAAGTCCACGCTGGCGCCGAGGGAGCGCGAGATCGTGATCCTGCGCGTCGGCTGGCTCTGCCGCTGCGGGTACGAGTGGGGCCAGCACGTCGAGATCGGCCTCGGCTCCGGGCTCTCCAACGAGGAGATCGAGCGCATCACCCAGGGCCCCGACGCCCCCGGCTGGAACGCGCTCGACCAGGCGCTGCTGCGCGCCACCGACGAGCTTCACGGCGACTCCTTCATCTCGGACGAAACGTGGGCCGCGCTCTCCCAGCACCTGGAGATCCAGCAGATCATGGACCTGATCTTCGCCGTCGGGCAGTACCAGATCGTCTCCATGGCCCTCAACTCCCTGGGCGTCCAGCCCGAGCCCGGCCTGCCCGAGCTTCCGCCCCGGTGAGCGGCCGCCTCGAGGGCAAGGTGGCGGTGGTGGTGGGCGCCGGTCAGACGCCGGGCGACACCATCGGCAACGGACGCGCTACGGCGATTCTCTTTGCCCGCGAGGGCGCCCGGGTCCTGGCGGTGGACTGCAGGCTCGATTCCGCGCAGGAGACCGTCACCCTGATCCGCGACGAGGGCGGCGAGGCCGAGGCGTTCGCGGCCGACGCCACCCGGGAGTCCGACTGCGAAGCCTTCCTCGCAGACGCCGTGAAGCGCTGGGGGCGCGTCGACGTGCTGCACAACAACGTGGGCATCGGCGGCGGCGACTCGGGACCGGCCCACCTGAGCGAGGAGGCCTGGGACCGGATCCTGGAGGTGAACCTGAAGAGCGTCATCCTGCCCTGCAAGCACGTGCTCCCCATCATGCGGGCCCAGGGCAGCGGCGCGATCATCAACATCTCGTCGATCGCGGCGGTCTGTGCGACGCCCATCGTGGCCTACAAGGCGTCCAAGGCGGGCATCAACGCCTACACCCAATCGCTGGCGGTGGGCAATGCCAAGCACGGCATCCGCGCCAACGTGATCATGCCGGGGCTGATGAATACGCCCATGGCCATCGAGGGCATCTCCTCGGCACTGGGCGTTCCCAAGGACGATCTGATCCGCGCGCGGGACGCCCAGGTCCCGCTACTGGGCAAGATGGGGACGGCGTGGGACGTGGCGCACGCCGCCCTGTTCCTGGCCTCCGACGAGGCGGGCTTCATCACCGGAGTGTCGCTGGCCGTCGACGGCGGCCAGAGCGCGCGGATCGGCTGAGGCGAACGCGGGCGCTAGCGGAACGAGCGCTCGAAGAGCCCCTCGATCGCCTCGCGACCGTTGTCCTCCAGAAAGCGCGTGCCCGTTCCCGCAAAATGGGGATGCGTGATGACCGGCGCCGCGTGCTCCTCCCAAGCGTCCTCGGTCCAGTGGAACCAGCCGTCGCGCTCCTGGTCGAAGACGTAGAGCGGCTTGTTGCACAGCTTGGCGAACTCGGCGCCCCAACCCGTCCCGCCCTTCACGGTCTGGTCCTCCAGGATCTTTCCCACCACGTAGATTTCCTGGCCGTTGTTCACCTGGTGCCAGATGCCTTGGAGCACCTTCTTGAAGAGCGGCGTGTCGCGGTACTTGCGGTGCATGAGCCGGCTCACGTAGGCCAGGCTCACGTCGCCGTGCAACAGCTCCTCGTGGGTCAACACGCGAAGGCCCCGGGAGCGGGCGTCTTTGTGGCCCTCGAACGTGAAGTTGACCTCGTCGATGTCGCGGCGCTCGGCGGCCGCCCCGAACTCCGACTCCGCGCCGTTCGCGGCGCCACTGAACAGGACGCAATCCTCGGGCTTCATCCCGGTTCCTCCTGGGCCTTCTGGCTGGTGCCCGGGACCATCGCGGATTCGGGGCCCGCGAGCCAGCCGGGTCGGCGCCGCCCGGGGGGAGGCCCTATGCTGGCCGAGCCGTGTCGGACCTCCCCGAGATCAAGCTCTACTACGACTACAAGAGCCCCTACGCCTTCCTGGCCATGGAGCCGGCCTTCGACCTGCCCCAGCGCTACCGGGTCGCCGTGCGCTGGATCCCGTACCTGCTGCGGCTCAAGGGCCCGGGCCAGCGCAGCATCTACTCCGACTGGAAGGCCCGCTACTCCTACATGGACGCGCGCCGCTGGGCCAACCGGCGCGGGGGGTTCCCCATCAAAGGCCCGTTGAAGATCTACGACTCCACGGCCTCGCTGCTCGGCGGACTCTACGCTCAGGAACGCGGCTTCTTCCGCCCCTACAGCGAAGAAGTCTACGCGCGCTTCTTCCGCCGCGAGCTGGAGATCGACGTGCCCGACGAGGTGCAGGCCTTGATCGAAGAGCTGGGCCACGACGGAGCCGACTATCGGACCTGGGCCCAGGGCGAAGGCACGGAGCGCCTGGAGGCGTGCATCGCCGAAGGCCACGACGACCACATCTTCGGAGTCCCCATCTTCCTCTTCGACGGCGAGGCCTTCTGGGGCCACGACCGCATACCCCTGCTGGAAGAGCGCCTGACCGAGCGCAACCTGCGCCTGCCCCCGGCGTGAGAGCGCGCGCTCGCCGCCGGCTCATCATCGCCGTGCTCCTGGCGGCCGGCATGTGGGCGTGGGCGTGCGGGGACTCCACGCCGGGATCGTCGTCGGGCGCCATCCGCGTCTACGTCGCGGCCAAGATCATCACCATGGAGCCCGACCGACCGACCGCGACTGCGGTGGCGGTACAGGGACCCGGGATCGTGGCCGTCGGATCCCTCGAGGAGGTCCGCGCCGAGTTGGGTGATCGCGCGTTCGAGATCGACGAGCGCTTCGCCGGCAAGGTGCTGCTGCCCGGCTTCATCGATCCCCACCTCCACCCCGCTCTCGCCGCGACCATCCTGCCCCTGAACATCGTCTCGGCCATGGAATGGGTGACGCCCCGGGGACGCACGGTTGCGGTGCGCGGACACGAGGCCTTCCTGGCGCGCCTGCGGGAGCTGGATCGTTCGCTGGAGGACGAGGACGCCTGGCTGCTCGTCTGGGGCTATCACGCGCCCTATCACGGGGGGCTCTCGCGCGCCGAACTCGATGGGATCTCGTCGACCCGACCGATCATGGTCTGGCAGCGCTCGGTCCACGAGATGTACTTCAACAGCGCCGGCCTCAGCGAGCTTGACCTCTCCGCCGAGGACTTCGCCGCCCACGCGCAGGCCGACTGGGAGACCGGACACATCTGGGAGACGGCCGTGCTCGAGCTGGGGCGGCCGATGATGCGAATCCTGGCCTCGCCGTTCCGCTACCGGAACGGTCTGGCGATGATGAGCGAGGTCATCCATCGCGGCGGGCTGACGACGGTGGGCGAGCAGGGCTTCCCCCAGGTGAGCTACTGGGGCGAGCTGCTGATGCTGCACTGGGAGCTGCGCGGAGACGACGCGCCGTATCGCTTCGTGCTGGTGCCCAACGCCATGTACCTCCTGCCCCGCAACGACGACGCCGCCGGGGCCGAGCAGGCCGCGGCGGGGATGCTGAAGCGATCGACGGAGCGCATCCGCTTCGTGAAGCACGTGAAGTACTACGCCGACGGCGCGATCTACAGCCAGCTGATGCAGATGTCGGAGCCCTACCTCGACGGCCACCACGGCGAATGGATGATGACGCCCGAGAAACAGGCCGCGGTGCTGGAGGCCTTCTGGCCGAAGGGCTGGGACATCCACGTCCACGTCAACGGAGATGCCGGCCTCGACCTGGTGCTCGACCAGATCGAGGCCATGCAGCGCGCCCACCCGGCGCCGGAGAAGCGCGTGGTGCTGGAGCACTACGGCTACGCGCGCGAGGATCAGCACCGGCGCCTGAAGGAGCTGGGCATCGCCGTCTCCAACAATGCCTACTACCTGCACGAGCTGGCGCCCATCTACGCCGAGAGCGGCCTCGGCCCCGAGCGCGCGGCCGACATCTCACCGCTGGGCGGGCTGGCCCGTGCGGGTGTGCCCATCTCATTCCACTCGGACTTCCCCATGGCCCCGGCCGAGCCCCTCCTGCTGGCCTGGGTCGCCGTCAACCGCATCGGCAGCGACGGCGAGGTGTGGGGCGAGGACCAGAAGCTGGCGCTCGACCGCGCGCTGCGCGCCGTCACGCTGGAAGCCGCCTGGAGCCTGGGCCTGGAAGACGAAATCGGCTCCATCGCCGCGGGCAAGAAAGCCGACTTCACGATCCTCGAGCAGGACCCCTACGCGGTGGAGCCCCGGGCGCTCAAGGACATCCCCATCTGGGGCACCGTCCTAGAAGGCACCCCCCACCCCATCCAGCAAAGCAACTAACGGGACAGTCCCATTAGTTTCCGGGGAAACTAATGGGACTGTCCCGTTAGTTGTCAGTTGTCGAGGATGCTGGCGGCGACTTGGTCTTCCAGGTAGGCCGTGTCCCACCAGGTGATCTGCAGCTGCTTGGCGCGACGGAAGAAGAGCTGGATGTCGTACTCGAGGGTGAAGCCGACGCCGCCCCACACCTGCTGGCACATGGCCGTGGCGTCGCGGTAGGCCTGGCACGCGAAGAGCTTGGCCATGGGCGCCAGGCGCTCGATGGAGCGACCGGCGTCGCGGGCCCAGGCGGCCTCGTAGACCAGGGTCTTGCCTCCGTCCACGTGGGTCGAGGCATCGGCCAGGTAGTGGGAGACGGCCTGGAACGCGCCCAGCGGCTTGTCGAATTGCTTGCGCTCCTTGGCGTACTCGACGGTGATCTCCACGGCGCGCTCCATGCCGCCCATGGCCCAGGCGGCAAGCAATGTGATGCCGTCGTGCATCACGCGGCTCCAGGTCTCCCAGCCCGTGCCGGGCTCGCCGATGCGGTCGGTCGCGGGAACGCGCACGCCGTCGAAGGTGACCTGGTACTGGGTGTCGGCGGCCAGGCTTTTTTGCTGCTCGAGCTGGACGCCCGGCGCCTGGGGATCCACCAGCAGCAGCTCCACGCCGTCGTCGCCGCGCGCCAGCACCAGCAGCCGGTCGGCGTCCACGCCGTCGTCGCCGCGCGCCAGCACCAGCAGCCGGTCGGCGCTGCTGGCGAAGAGCACGTGACGCTTCAAGCCGTCCAGCACGGTGTCGTCGCCGTCGCGCCGCGCGGGCAGCGCCACGCCCTCGGGCCCGAAGCCGCGCTCGGGCTCGCTCCAGGCGGGGGTGAGGATCGCCTCGCCCGAGGCGATGCGCGGCAGCCAGGCCTTCTTCTGCTCCTCGCTGCCGGCGGCCACCAGCACACCGCCGCTCATCACGGCGCTGACGAAGTGGGGCGAGGGCGCCAGCGCCCGACCCAGCTCCTCGTAGAGGATCGCCGCCTCCAACAGGCCCTGCCCACCGCCGCCGTACTGCTCGGGAAGGGTGATGCCCGTCAGGCCCAGCTCGCCGAGCTGCTTCCAGAACTCGGGGGCGTAGCCCTTGGAGTCGTCCTCCATGGCGCGCACCACCTCGATCGGGCAGTGCTCGGTGCAGACGCCCCGCACCATCTCGCGCAGCATGTGCTGCTCTTCGCTGAAATCGAGATCCATGCTTCTCTCTCCCGCTACGGCTTCCAGGCGTCGCCGCGGCGCTTCCAGGGGTTGTCGCCCTCGCGGGCGGGAACGGCCACGCGCGCGTTGCACTCGGTGGTGGTCTTGTCGCCCACGCTCAGCCAGAGGCGCAGCTGCACCCAGCCGCAGCCGGCGTCGTCGGTCTCCACGCCCTCCACGTTCCCGTGAAAGACCATGGTGTCGCCCGGAAAGACGCTGTCCTTCATGCGGAACTGGATCTTGCCCAGCCGGCCGTGGGGGCCGGTCCAGTCGGTCACGTAGCGCTCGAAGTAGGCCGCGTTGTGGGGCGTGTTGATGAAGACGTGCTTCGTCCCGTTGCGCTCCTGGGCGAAGTCCTTGTCGTGGTGCATGGGCCGCCAGTCGCGGGCGGCCAGCGCGCCCAGCACCACCGTCGTGGGGTCCACGTCGATCGCCAGCTCCGGCAGGGCATCGCCGACGGTCACCTGATCCAGGGTGAGCTGCGTGTCCATCAGTCCCTCCGATAGCCGAAGCCGGTGTAGGACTCGGTCCCCACCCAGCCGCCGTGCTGGTTCTCGTACACCACGTCGATGACCCAGAAGCGGCCGGCTCCCAGCTTGGTGGTCTTGGGCTCCGACACCGAGCGCAGGACCTGCCAGGTCTTGAGCCGGTCTCCGGGCCGCACGGGCTCGCCGAAGGTGATGGTGTTGTCGGTCATCACCGCCTCGGGCAGCCCCAGCTTCTCCTTCAGGTCGAAGTGCACCTGGAGCGGCTGGGCCTGCTCGCTGCGGCCCGGCGCCCAGTGGTGCGGGCGGAACCAGACCGAGATCATGGTGGGCGGCGCGATCGGGCCGTCGGTGACCTCGTTGGCCGCCTTGTCGCTCCAGAAGATCGGATTGCCGTTCTCGACGGACGCGCAGCTGGTGAAGATGTAGCCGCGCTCCACGTCGAACTCGCCCTGCTCCTCGTAGCGCTTCTGGCCGATCCAGTCCTGGACCTCGGCCGGCACGTCGCTCATGCCACCACTCCTTCTCGCTGCATTCGTTCGATGCTCTCCGCGTCGAGGCCCGCCTCGCGCAGCAGCGCCTCGGTGTCCGTCTCCGCGGCGGTCCGCAACGGAACCGGCGCCTCCGGCTTCTGCATGCCCGCCAGCACCGGCGCCACCTGGCGGAAGCGGCCGTGCTCGGGATGCTCCGCCTCGCAGAAGGCGCCGCGCGCGGCGAACTGCGCATCGTCCACCAGCTCGGACACTCCGTACACGGGCGCGACGCAGGTGTCGGCGGGCGCCAGCTCGGCGACCCAGGCGTCGCGGTCGCGCTTTGCGAAGGCCGCCCGCAAGTCGGCGCGAATCTCATCCTGCACCGCATCGTCCAGCTGGTGCGGGATCCACTGCTCCAGGTTCAGCGCGCGGCACAGGTTGGCCCAGAACTGGGGCTCGATGGCGCCCAGCGAGAGCCACTTCCCATCGCGCGCCGGGTAGGTGTCGTAGAAGGCGTAGCGGCCGGTCAGGATGCCGCTGGCCGGCCCGATCTCGGCGCCGGTGGCCAGGTGCTCGTCCACCGCCAGGGACATCAGCGAGAGCACGCCGTCGGCCACGGAGACGTCCAGGTGCTCGCCCCGGCCCGTCCGACCCCGGCGCAAGAGGGCCGCCAGGATCGCGATCACCGCGTGCATGCCGCCGCCCGCGCTGTCGGCCAGGGTGGCGCCCGGGATCGGCGGCTTGCCGCCCTCGCCCGGCTCGCTGCACGCCAGGTAGCCGGCAACGGCCAGGTAGTTCAGGTCGTGGCCCGCGTAGCGCGCCGCCGGACCGTCCTGCCCGAAGCCGCTGGTGGAGCAGTAGACGATGCGCGGGTTCAGCGCGCGGACGTCGGCGTAGCCGATCCCCAGCCGGTCCACGACGCCGGGCCGGAAGCTCTCGATCACCACGTCGGCGTTCTCCGCCAGCTTGAGGAAGGCGTCCCGACCCTCGGGCGCCTTCAGGTCCAGGCGCACGCGCTTCATGCCCCGGTGTCCGGCGTAGGCGTGGAACACGGGCTCGATCTGCACCGCGGCCTTGCGCGGCGGCGCCCCCACCTTGACCACCTCGGCGCCGTAATCCGCCAGCACGCGCGCACAGCGCGCCGCGGGCCCGACCGTCGAGAAGTCGAGCACTCGCACGCCGTCGAGCGCTTGCGGGGTTGCCATCGTCTAGAAGTTCTTGGGCAGCCCGAGGCCGCGGCGGGCGATGATGTTCTTCTGGATCTCCGAGGCACCGCCGCCGATGGTGTCGATGACCGAGTAGCGGTAGCTCATCTCCGGGCGGCCGCGCATGGGCGCATCCTCGGTGTGCACGCGGCACTGCCCGTCCACACCGGCCAGATCCATCATGGCGTTGCCCACCCGCTGGGAGAGCTGGGTGGCAAAGAGCTTGTACTTGGACGCCGCCACCG
>JAFDET010000382.1 GCA_019310195.1 Deltaproteobacteria bacterium | reverse complement strand
CGGCGTGGGCGTGCTGCTGGGCGTCCTGCCGCCGGACCGGCTCGGTGCGGATCCGCCGGGCGGAACCCGGCTGCGCATCGGCGACACCGGGGGCGAGCTGGCCGCCGTGGCGCTGGGCGAGGCGGGCGCGTGGGGCGCTCCCGCCGGTGTGGCATCCAGCCCCGACGGAACCTGGCTGGTCCTGGGCCAGCGCCGCAAGGAAGATGGCTGCCTCGTCGTCTAGCGGCACTCCTGCTCGCACCCATCGGTGCACGCGCCGGCGAGGCTCTCTGAGCCGCTTCCGGTGCTCGCTATCCTTGGCGCATGCCCCACCTGGATCGCATCCGCGCGGCGCTTTCGGCGTACGGGCCCCAGTTGAAGAGCGCCCCGCGGCAGGCGGCGGTGGCCATGGTGCTGCGCGGCGATCCGACCGCGCTGGAGGTCCTCTTCATCGAGCGGGCCGAGCATCCGAACGATCCCTGGTCCGGGCACATGGCCTTCCCGGGCGGGCGAGTCGATCCCGGGGATGCCGGGCCGCGGGCCGCGGCCGAGCGCGAGACCCTGGAGGAGGTGGGCCTGTCGCTGGAAGGCGCCGAGCGGCTGGGCCAGCTCGACGACCTGGAGGGACGGCACGCCGGCCGCCCCGCCGAGCTGGTGATCTCGGGCTTCGTCTACCACCTGGCCGAGACGCCGGACCTGGCGCTCAACCACGAGGTTCGCGAGGCGCTCTGGATCCCCATGCACGATCTCCACGCGGTCGACCGCCACGTGGAGTACCGCTTTCCGCGCTACCCGGAGGGCATGCCGCCCTATCCGGGTATCGTCGTCGGCGACCCCGTGCGGCACGTGGTGTGGGGGCTCACCTACCGCTTCCTCGAGGTGTTCTACGAAATCGTGGGCCGCCCGTTGGCGAACCGCTGGGGAACGCTGCGGGTGTCGGGCTCCGAGGGGTCCTAGACCGGCTCCATCGACACGTCCACCACGAGCCGGTCGCCCTCGGCCTCGAGGGCATCGCGCAGCGCGCCGGGGCTGGAGCGCGAAGGAAGCTCGATCACGATCTCCAGCTCGTAGTGGGGTGAGCCGCCCGGTCCGGGGGCGCTGCGCGAGGTGAGCTCGGCGATGTTGGCGCTGTGCTCCGCCAGCACGCCGCACACGCCGGCCACGATTCCCGCCTTGTCCTCGCCGGCCGCGCGCACCCGATGCAGGGAGTGGTCCGCCGCCGGGATGGACGCCCGCGGGCCCTCGTCCAGCTGACGGATCAGGATCGTGAGGCCGTGGTCGCGCTCCAGCCGCTTGGCGCCCACTGCCAAGCTGTCGGAGGCCTCGCTCGACGTGCAGGATCCCAGCAGCACCGCGGCGAAGTCGCTGCCCAGGATCGTCATGCGCGAGTCTTCCAGGTTGGCGTCGCAGTCGAAGACCAGGCGCGCCAGCTCGGCCACCAGGCCGGGCCGATCGCGGCCGATCGCGGACAACACGAACCACTGCTTCATGGAGGGGCTCCTCTCCCGGCCACTCAGGCCGGCTGGCCGCGCTGGAAGCCGCTGCAGTCCTGGACCGGGAGCGGCGGGTAGCGGCGAAACGCCGTGTCGCCCTCGGCCAGCCTGCAGCGCCAGAAGCGCTGGCCCTTGGCGCTGGCCTGCTCCAGCGCGTTGCTGCAGCCGGAGCAGAGTCCCACCTCGGGCACGGGGATGTTGCGCAGGGGGTCGCTCGGCTTCGCCATCCACGCAGTCTACAATCGTGGGCCGTGGGACGCCTGCGAGAACGCATGGAACGACTGGATCGGGTGCTCGAGCTGGGCGAGCGCTGGCTGCGCCGCCGCCTGGGCGCGAGCCCGGAGCCGGGCTTCTTTGCCCCGCATCACGCCTTCCGCTGGGAGGCCTCGGCCGAGGGCGGCTGGCTGGTTCCCGTGGCCGAGCCCCGCCACTTCGACCTGGCGGACCTGGTGGGTGTGGACGACGCGCGGGAGCGCCTGGTGCGCAACACCGAGCAGTTCGTGCGCGGCCTGCCCTCCAATCACGTTCTGCTCCACGGCGAGCGCGGCACCGGCAAGTCCTCCGCGGTGCGCGGGTTGCTGTCGCGCTTTGCGGGGGACGGTCTGCGGGTGGTCGAGGTGCACAAGGAGGACCTGATGCACCTGCCGCGCATCCTGGCCGCGTTGCGCGATGCCCCGTTCCGCTTCCTGCTCTTCTGCGACGACCTCTCCTTCGACGCCGGCGAGCGCGGCCACCGCGAGCTCAAGGCCGCGCTCGAGGGAAGCTTCGAGGGTCCAACGGAGAACCTGCGGGTCATCGCCACCAGCAATCGTCGCCACCTGCTGCCCGAGTACGAGTCCGATGCGTCGGCCGCCCACCTGGACGCCAAGGGGGACCTCCACCTGGGCGAGGTCGTGGAGGAGAAGCTGGCGCTGTCGGACCGCTTCGGCCTGGTGATCGGCTTCTACGGCTTCGACCAGAACACCTACCTGGCCATCGTGGACGCCTGGGCGAAGCGTCTCGGGCTGACGGCGCCGCGCGAGGAACTCCACGCCGCGGCGCTCACCTGGTCGGTGCGCCGCGCCAGCCGCTCCGGACGCACGGCCCGCCAGTTCGTCGACGACTTCGCCGGTCGCCGCCTCCTGGAATCGTAGGAACCAGCGTAAACCTACGGGACAGTCCCTTTAGTTTACGGCCCCACAGGGCCGTAAACTAAAGGGACTGTCCCGTAGGTTTACGCTGGTTCCTCAGCCGCAGACGTCGGTGAG
>JAFDET010000011.1 GCA_019310195.1 Deltaproteobacteria bacterium | reverse complement strand
ACCGTGGACGTCCTGGGTGTACCGATCTTCTGGACGCCTCTGGCGATGTTCCCGGTCAAGAGTGAACGCCAGTCCGGGCTCCTCTTTCCCACGTTCTCCAACACCTCGCGACGCGGCATGGAGATCGGCCTTCCGTTGTTCTGGGCGGCCGACCCGCAGGTCGGGGTGACCGTCACGCCCCGCTGGACCGCCGACCGCGGGATCAACGTGCGCGGCGAGCTCGAGTACCTGATCGGCGATGAGAGTCGCAAGGACTTCGGGACCCTGTCCGCCACCGTGGTTCCCGAAGACTCGCAGGTCATTCCCGACAGCAACGCCACACCCTACGACAGCCTGCGCTGGGGTGTCCGCTGGCGGCACCAGCAGTACGAGGGCCTGCCCTGGGGAATCCAGGCCAAGGCCTTCATCAACATGATCTCGGACAACGACTTCCCGTTCGACTACGAGCTGCTCGACCAGTTCCGCCGCAACCGCTTCCTCGAGTCGAACGTCGCGCTCACCAAGAACTTCGGGAGGTACAGTCCCTTCGGGAGCTACATCGCCGTGCGCTGGGCGGATGACCTCCAGGGCCCGGACGACCAGGATCGCGACGAGTTCCTGCTGCAGCGGCTGCCCGAGGTCAGCTTCGCCCAGGCGGCCTCGTTCCTTCCCGATGCGCTGCCCTTCATGGATCGGCTGCTCACCTCGTTCGACATCGACTACACGCACTACTGGTACAAGAACGACCCGCTGGGAGAGCTTCCCGGGTCCATCAACGTGGACAACATCTTCCTGGACACGGGCATCGAAGCGCTGCCCGACGGGCTGGAGCGGGACCCGGCCGGAAACGTCGTCACCCTGGACGGCGAGATCGTTGCCGTCGACGGGACCACGATCACGGCCGAGGAGCTGCTGGCGGCGGCGATCGCGGCGGATCCGGAGGCCGATCCCGAAGAGATCCTGATGGAGATCATGCCGCTGTTCGACCCGGACCAGAGCGGCGACAACTTCGAGCCGGGGCCCGAAGGCGACGGGCTTTGGCAGGAAGGTGAGCCGGTTCGCGACCGGGGGCACAAGCTGCTGGTGAACCCCCGGCTCGGCGTTCCGTTCCGGATCGGGGACGCGATCGATGTGCTTCCCGAGCTCGGCTACCACGGGACGTTCTACCAGTCCAAGTTCCAGGGCTTCAATCAGCGCAGCATGATCACGGGACGCCTCGACGTGCGCTCGCGCCTGCGCAAGGTGGTCGACGTGCCCTGGATCGGCGGCGTGGACCACCTGGTCGAGCCGCAGTTCACCGCCTTCGGAATCGTCAACGTCTCCGGCGACGACGAGTCCAACCCGCTCTTCATGGCCCAGCCGGCCGTGACCCAGGAGCGGATCCGCCAGCTCGCGCTCAACAGCGTGATCCGCGATCCGGCGGATCGGATCCCCGACACCCATGGCTTTCTGGTGGGAGTCTCCAACCGTTTCTACAGCATCGAGCCGGAGCCCGGCACCGAGGAGGAGGAAGCCGAAGACGGGGAGCTCACCGAGGAGGTCCTGGCCTACGGCGAAGAGGACGAGTGGGTCGCGAATCGCCTGCTGGCGGACATCACCACGTCCTTCGAGTACCGCACCAGCGACATGAGCCCGGGTTGGTTCGTGACCGAGGGGATCGTCTACCCCACGCAGCTCACCCAGCTCACCTTCAGCTTCGGCTGGGACATGGACGCGATGAACCTCGCCGAGACCCGTCTCGGGTTCTCGTGGAGCAGCCTGGGCGGGCACTCGCTCGGGTTCAACTACCGCTTCGTCCGCGAGATCCCGCGCTTCTTCGAGGACTTCCGCAACAACTCCGAGCGCTACGAAGAGTTCGAGTCCGGCTTCACCCAGATCAACCAGATCGGGTTCAATACGCGAATCTCGCTCACGCCCAGCTGGTTCGTCATCTTCGCCTTCCGCTACTCCTTCGAGCAGGCCATTGTCCTGACCAACCGCGCGGGGATCGAGTACATCTCCAAGTGCCGCTGCTGGGCCGTCCAGGTCAGCGGGTCCAACGACCGGGACCGCGGCTTCGACTTCCAGTTCCGCTACACGCTGCTGGGCATCGGCGACGACCGCGGCTCGGCCTTCTAGGAGCCCGACCCAAGCTGGAGTGCGCCGGCCCGGGCCTCGGGCGCTTGACGCTCCCCGCGGGCTTT
The DNA here is from genome assembly GCA_019310195.1 of Deltaproteobacteria bacterium. Taxonomy (GTDB): domain Bacteria; phylum Myxococcota_A; class UBA9160; order UBA9160; family JAFDET01; genus JAFDET01. Next base: position 21,982 of record JAFDET010000011.1, on the reverse strand, counting down.
GATTAGCTTCCGCGTAACGCCACGTCTTTCCGAGGGAATTCCAGCGGGGGCCCACCCCCACGAGGCTCTGTTGTTGCGGCCCGAACAGGACGCGTTCGAGCAACTCGCCCGCCAGGGGAACCTGGTGCCGGTGGTGAGGGAGATCCTCGCCGACCTGGACACGCCGCTCTCCCTGTACCGCCGCCTGGACGACGGCCGCACCACCTTCCTGCTGGAGTCGGTGGAGGGCGCGGAGAAATGGGCGCGGTACAGCTTCATCGGCGTCGGCGCGCGCGCCATCTTCCGCGCGCGCGGGACCCAGGTGGAGTGGACCCGGGGCGATGCCACGACCCGCTTCGATGCCGGGCCCGATCCGCTGGCCTTCCTCCGCGATCGGCTGCGCGAGAAGCGTCCGGCCTGGCCCGAGGGGCTGGAGCTGCCGCGCTTCGTAGGCGGCGCGGTCGGCATGGTGGGATACGACTGGGTGCGCTCGGTCGAGCGGATTCCCGATGAGAACGCCGACGTGATCGGTCTTCCGGACCTGTGGTTCGTGATTCCCGAGACGGTCGTCGTCTACGACAACGTGCGGCACACGGCGCTCCTGGTTCGCATGGTCGAGGTCGACGAGGGCGACGACGCCGGGGCGTGCTACCGCGACGCCGGCGCGCAGCTGGAGAGCCTGGTGCGTCGTTTGCGCGAGCCGCTCCCGGCCGAGCCCAGGCGGCCTCCGGTGCGCGCACCCATGGAGGTGGAGTCCAACGTCTCGCGAGAGGAATTCCACCAGGCGGTGAAGCGGGCCAAGGAGTACATCGAGGCCGGCGACGTCTTTCAGGTGGTGCTGTCGCAGCAGCTCCGGCTGCCGCTTCAGGTGGATCCGTTCACCCTGTATCGGCAGCTGCGGTCGGTCAACCCCAGCCCGTACCTCTTCTTCCTGCGCTGCGAGGGCACCGTGCTGATCGGGGCGTCGCCGGAGGTGCACGTTCGCCTGGAGAACGGTCGTATCGACCTGCGGCCCATCGCAGGCACCCGGCGCCGGGGCAAGACCCCGGAGGAGGACGACGCGCTCGAGCGCGAGATGCTCGAGGACCCCAAGGAGCGAGCCGAGCACGTGATGCTGGTGGACCTGGGGCGCAACGACGTGGGTCGGGTCGCCGAGATCGGCTCCGTTGATGTGAACGAGTTCTTCGTCGTGGAACGCTACTCCCACGTGATGCACCTGGTTTCCAACGTGCAGGGGCGACTGCGCGAGGACTGCGACTGGTTGGACCTGCTGCGGGCCACCTTCCCGGCCGGGACCCTGAGCGGGGCCCCCAAGGTCCGGGCGATGGAGATCATCGAGGAGATCGAGGGCGTGCGTCGCGGTCCGTACGGCGGCTGCGTCGGCTACATCGACTACTCGGGAAACATGGATACGGCCATCACGATCCGCACCATGATGGCCACCGAAGACACCATCTTCCTCCAGGCGGGCGCGGGAATCGTGGCTGACTCGGACCCCGAGTTCGAGCACCAGGAATGCCAGAACAAGGCGCGCGCCCTGATCCAGGCGATCGACCTGGCTCGAGAAGGCGTGGACTAGGACGGATCACCGTGCGCCTCCTGATGATCGATAACTACGACTCCTTCACGTACAACCTCGTCCAGTACCTGGGCGAACTGGGTGCGGAGGTCGAGGTCCTGCGCAACGACGTCGAGGAGGTCGAGGCCCTGCTTGCGCGGCGCCCCGCCGGCCTGATCGTCTCGCCGGGCCCGGGCGATCCGGACCACGCCGGCGTCTCCGAGGCCGCCGTGCGCAGCTTCGCCGAAGCAAGAATTCCGGTGCTGGGTGTATGCCTGGGCCACCAGGCCATCGGCACCGCCTTCGGCGGCCGCATCGTGCGCGCCCGGACCTTGATGCACGGCAAGACCTCGCTGATCGATCACGACGGACGCGGCGTGTTCCGCGGGCTGCCCAGCCCCATCGAGGCGACGCGTTACCACTCGCTGGTCATCGAGGCTTCGAGCTGCCCCGACGAGCTGGAGGTGAGCGCCCACTCGCCGGACGGCGAGATCATGGGCGTGCGGCATCGCGAGCTGCCGGTGGAGGGCGTGCAGTTCCACCCGGAGTCGATCCTCACACGCGAGGGAAAGCGCCTGCTGGACAACTTTCTCGGCGTCTGCGAGGAGGCACGGGCATGAGCCTGCGCGAGGCCCTCGAGTTCGCCGTGCGCGGTGAAGAGGTCGCCGCCGAGCTGCTGGAGGCGGCCTTCGGCGAGATCATGGACGGCAAGGCGTCCGAAGCCGCCATCGCCGGTCTGCTCATCGCCCTGCGGACCAAGGGCGAGACCGTCGGCGAGATCGTCGCCACGGCCCGCGCCCTGCGCGCCCGGGCGGATACGGCGCCCCTGGCTCGGGCGGACGCCATCGACACCTGCGGCACGGGAGGCGACGGCGCCGGGACCTTCAACGTCTCGACCGCAGCGGCCTTCGTGGTGGCGGGCGCGGGCGTTCCCGTCGCGAAGCACGGCAACCGCGCCGCCAGCAGCCGCTCGGGCAGCGCGGACGTACTGGAGGCGCTGGGCGTGCGCGTGGACCTGCCGATCGCAGAGGCCGCGCGCGTTCTGGACGACGTCGGCATCGCGTTCTTTTTCGCGCGGCGTGCCCACCCGGCCATGCGCTTCGTGGCGCCGGTACGCCAGGAGCTGGGCGTCCGCACGCTGATGAACTGCCTGGGCCCGCTGCTCAACCCCGTCGGCGTGCGCCGGCAGCTGGTGGGTGTCTACGAGCGCGGTCTGGTGGAGCGCCTGGCCGAGGCGCTGGGCGCGCTGGGCTCCGAGCGCGCGCTGGTAGTGCACGGCTCGGACGGCCTGGACGAGCTCACCACGACGGGTCCGAGCTGGGCGGCGCACTGGCGGAAGGGCGCCGTGGAGACCCTGGAGATCGATCCCCAGGCGCTGGGCATCGCCGTGGCGGCGCCCGAGGCGCTGCGCGGTGGCGATGCGGCACAGAACGCGGGCATCCTGCGCCGGGTACTCGATGGGAGCGAAGGGCCCGAACGCGATCTGGTGCTCCTCAACGCCGCAGCGGCGCTGTGGGTTGCGGACGCGGCCGGTGACCTGAAGGAAGGCCTGGTCCGCGCCCGGGAGAGCGTGGACTCGGGTGCTGCGCGGGAGCGGTTGGCCGCGTTGGTGCGCGCCAGCGCAGAGGCGGGAGCCGCGTCGTGACGATCCTCGACGAGATCCTGGCCCACAAGCGCGAAGAGCTGGAGACGGCGCGTGGGCAGCGGGCCGCGGCCGATCTGGCCGAGGGCGCGCGCCGGGCTCCGCCGGCGCGGGGCTTCCGGAGGGCGCTCTGCGAAGCGCCGGAGCCTCGGGTGATCGCCGAGGTGAAGCGTCGCTCCCCGAGCAAGGGCGAGATCCGGCCGGACCTGGATCCGGTGGCCTGCGCCAAGGCCTATGCCGAGGCGGGAGCGGCCGCGATCTCCGTGCTCACGGACGAGCATTTCTTCGGGGGGCACCTGGATCACCTGGGGGCTGTGCGCGCCGCCGTGGACGTACCGCTCCTGCGCAAGGATTTCGTCATCGACGCCTACCAGATCGATCAGGCCCGGGTTGCCGGCGCCGACGCGATCCTGCTGATCGTGGCCGCCCTGGAGGCCGACTCCCTGGCCGAGCTGCGCGCGCATGCGGAAGACCTGGGGCTCGACGTGCTGGTGGAGGTTCACGACGAAGCCGAGCTGGAGCTCGCGCTGGCCGCGGGGACCGACCTGCTGGGCATCAACAACCGCGACCTGCGAAGCTTCCATGTGGACCTGACAACCAGCGAGCGTCTTGCGGCACGCGTGCCCGAGGGTGTGGTCTGGGTCGCCGAGAGCGGCATCCATACCCCGGCCGATGTCGAGCGCCTGCGTCGTGTGGGTGCGCATGCCGTATTGGTGGGCGAGTCCCTGATGCGCGCCCCGGACGTGGGCGCCGCTCTGCGAACGCTCCGGGGGAAGTCGTGAACGTACGCATCAAGATCTGTGGGGTCATCCACGCCGACGACGCCATGGCCGCGGTGGACGCCGGGGCGGACCTGATCGGGCTCAACTTCGTGCCGGGGTCGCCGCGCTGTCTCGACGCCCGCGCCGCCGAGGCCATCGCCAGCCGCGTGGACGGGCAGGTGGAGCGCGTTGCCGTGTTCCAGAATGCGCAATGGGACGAGATCGAGCGCATCCTGCGGCGCGTCGAGGTGGAGCGCGTGCAGCTGCACGGCGACGAGGAGCCGGAGGATGTGGAGGCGCTGGACCTGCCGGTGATCAAGGCCCTGCGCGGAGCGGACCTGGAGGCGGCGGAGCGCTACCCGGGAACGATCCTGCTGTTGGACCACCCCACCGAGGGCGGAGGGCGCGGCAAGGTCTGGCCCTGGAGCCAGGCGGTGGACCTCATCGCCACCGGGCACGACGTGATCCTGGCCGGAGGCCTCGATGCAGATAACGTAGGGACGGCGATTGCCGACCAGGGCGAGCTGTTGCCCTGGGGCGTGGACGTGGCGACCGGAGTCGAGGGCGAGGGCTACCGCAAGGACCCGGAGCGGATCCAGGCCTTCATCCGCGCGGTGCGCGCTGCGCAGGAGAGCGACGCGTGAAGTCTGAAGCCGACGCGGGAGGGCACTTCGGCCCGTTCGGGGGGCGCTACGTCCCCGAGACCCTGATGGCGGCGCTGGAGGAGCTCCAAGAGGCCTACCCGCGCATCTCCGCGGATCCCGCCTTCATCGAGGAGCTGGACGATCTCCTCGAGCGCTACGCCGGGCGGCCCACACCGCTGACCTTCGCGCGCCGAACGACGGAGCTCCTGGGCGGAGCGAAGATCTACCTGAAGCGCGAGGACCTGGCCCATACCGGCGCCCACAAGATCAACAACGTGCTGGGGCAGTGCCTGCTGGCCCGCCACATGGGAAAGCCGCGGGTGATCGCGGAGACCGGGGCGGGACAGCACGGCGTGGCGACCGCCACGGCCTGCGCGCTGTTCGGTCTGGAGTGCGTGGTCTACATGGGCACGGAGGACGTGGAGCGCCAGGCGCTCAACGTGTTCCGCATGGAGCTGCTGGGCGCCGAGGTGCGACCCGTCGAGAGCGGCTCGTGCACCCTGAAGGACGCCATCAACGAGTCCATGCGCGACTGGGTCACGAACGTGCGCAACACCTACTACTGCATCGGCTCGGTGATGGGTCCGCATCCGTACCCTACGCTGGTGCGGGACTTTCAACGGGTGATCGGTGTGGAGGCCCGGCAGCAGATCCTGGACGCGGAAGGCCGGCTGCCGGACGTGTTGGTGGCCTGTGTGGGCGGCGGCTCCAACGCCATGGGCCTCTTCCATCCGTTCGTTGAGGACGAGGGCGTGCGCATGGTGGGGGTCGAAGCGGCGGGAGAGGGCATTTCGTCGGGCCGGCACGGCGCGGCGGTATCGGCGGGCTCCACCGGCATCTTCCACGGCATGCGCACCCTGGTGCTTTCGGACGACGATGGGCAGATTTTCCCCGCCCATTCGATCTCGGCCGGTCTCGACTACCCCGGCGTGGGACCGGAGCACGCCTGGCTGCACGAGAGCGGCCGCGCCGAGTACGTGACCGCGACCGACAAGGAGGCGCTCGACGCCTTCCAGTTCCTGTCCCGCAGCGAGGGCATCATTCCCGCGCTGGAGACCGCCCACGCCGTCGCCCATGTGCAGAAGCTTGCGCCCACGCTGCCGGCCGATGCCATCGTGTTGCTCAACCTGTCGGGCCGCGGCGACAAGGACACGAGCCAGGTGCGGGAGCTGCTGCGCGGGGGGGCGGAGCACTGAAGGGGCGCATCGAGCAGCGCTTCGCCGCGCTCCGTGAGCGGGGCGAGACCGCGCTGATCCCCTTCCTGACGGCGGGGGATCCGGACCTGGGGGTCACCGAGGCCCTGGTCCGGGCCATGGCCGAGGCCGGCGCCGACGCGGTGGAGATCGGCGTGCCGTTCTCGGATCCCACGGCCGAAGGGCCCACCATCCAGCGCTCCAGCGAGCGCGCGCTTCGCGCGGGGGTGTCGCTGCGCAACGTGTTGCAGCTGGTCAAGTCGCTGCGCGGCGAGCTGGAGATTCCGCTCATCCTGATGGGCTACGCCAACAACTTCCTGACCATGGGCGATGCGCCGTTCGTCGAGGCGGCAGCGGCGGTCGGCGTGGACGGCACCATCATCGTGGACCTCCCCCCCGAGGAGGGCGAGTCCTTCTTCGCGGCTCAGGAAGCCGCGGGGATCGATCCGATCCTGCTGGCGGCGCCGACGACCACGCCCGAGCGCCTGGGCATGCTGGCAGAGCGCACGCGGGGCTTCCTCTACTACGTGTCCCTGACGGGAGTTACCGGGGCACGGGACCAGGTGGCTGGCGACGTGGAGGAGGGCGTGAAGCGAGCCCAGGCGGCCGGCCCGCGCCCGGTCTGCGTGGGCTTCGGCATCTCGACGCCCGAGCACGCCGCCCAGATCGGGAGCTACGCGGACGGCGTCGTGGTGGGGAGCGCCATCGTGGACCGCATCGAGTCCGCGGCCGGTCCCGACGAGGCGGTGGAGGCCGTGGCGCGCTTCGTCGGCGAGCTCAAGGCGGCGCTGCGCGCCTCTCCGTGAGCTCGCGCCACAGCGCGTCCACCTGACGCCGCGTCTCCTCGGGCGAGCCCGAGTTGTCGATCACGTGGTCGGCCATGGCCCGCTTCTCGTCCAGGGGCATCTGGGCGCGCACGCGGGCTTCGATTTCCTCGCGCGAGGCTCCGTCCCGGGCCGCCGCCCGCTCGATCTGGGTGGCCACCGGGACCCAGGCCAGCACGATCGTGTCGAAGGGAAGCAACGCGCCGCTGCCGGTGCCCGTGCGCCGACCTTCCAGGAGCAGCGGGATGTCCAGCACCACGACCTCGACGCCCGCAGCCTTGGCGGCTTCCATGCGCCGTCCCATCTCGGCGATGGTCGGCGGGTGGACGATGAGTCCGAGCCGGGTGCGCGCCTCGGCATCGGCGAAGACCTTCGCAGCCAGCGCCTTGCGGTCCAGTGCGCCGCTGGCATCGATCACGTCGTCGCCGAACGCCCGGGCGATCTCGCTCAGCATGGGCGAGCCGGGTGCCTGAAGCTCGTGGACGATGGCGTCGGCATCCACGAGCACCGCGCCCCGCTCCTGGAGGAGGGCGCCTACCGTGGACTTGCCCGAGCCGATGCCTCCGGTAAGGCCGACGACGACGGTCATGGGAAGAGGATAGCGGCTCGTTCCGGCGGACGGGCTAGAAGGGCTCCGCCTCGACGACCACGCAGTTCTTGCCGGCAGCCTTGGCGGCGTAGAGGGCGCGGTCCGCGTCGCGGAAGAAGGCCTTGCGGTCACCCTTGTAGCGGGACACGCCCACCGACACGGTGACGAAGACGACCACGTCGTCGTCGATGGGGATGGCGGTATGGCCGATCTGCATGCGGAGCTTCTCGGCCAGGTTGACCGCTCCCTCCAGGTCCGTGGCGGCCAGGACCACGAACTCCTCGCCGCCGTAGCGCGCCAGGAGGTCGCTCTCGCGGATGGCCGAGTTCATGACCTGAGCGATGCGCTCCAACACGGCATCGCCGGCGGCGTGCCCGTGCTGATCGTTGAGCGCCTTGAAGTCGTCGATGTCGATCAGCAGGAGCGACAACGGCTCGCCGCTGCGATTGGCGCGCTTCAGCTCACGGGTCAGGTGGTCCTGGAAGAAGCGGTGGTTGTGCAGCTTGGTGAGACCGTCGGTGATGGAGAGCTGAGCCAGCACCTCGTTGGCGGCCTGCAGAGCCTGGTTCTGCTCGCGGAGCTGCCGGTGGGCCGCATCGATCTCCGCCTGGTCTTCGCGGAGCTTGAGGGCCATGGCGTTGAAGGTGCGGGTCAGGGTTCCGATCTCGTCGTCGGTGCGGGGCTCCTGCACGTCCACGTCCAGATCCCCCTGCGCGATCCGTCGTGCGCCCTCGGCGAGGGAAACCACAGGTCGTACCAGCCCGGCGGTTACCCGGTAGGTGATCCACACCATGACGAGGATCAGCGCCACGTCGAGCAGGAGAAGCTGCAGGAGCAGCGGCTCGATCGGGTCGAAGCCTTCGTCCAGATGGGCCACGATCGCCACGTGCCAGCTCAGCTGGTCGAGCGGGCGGGCGGCGCCGATGCGCGCCGCGCCGGTGTCGGTCTGGTAGCTGACGGCCTCCAGCTCTTCGCCGGCGAGCAGGGCATCCAAGGGCAGAGGCGCGCGGTCCAGGTCCCGAACGCCTCCGAACAGGACGTGCCCCTGCGCATCCAGCAGATAGCCGCGTCCCACGCCGGGGAGTGAGTCGCCGGTCAGAAGGCTCTCCAGGCCGTGGCTGGAGTAGCGGCCCACGAGCCAGCCCGACCGGCCTGCGCGCGCGCTGGCCACGGGCAGTGGCGGCGCGGCGTCGCGCGGGAGGGCGTGGATCCCGGGCTCGGAAAGCGAAGCCGGCAGGTTCGCAGGAGGCGGCTCGCCGGCGATGAGCTGCACCGAGCCGTCACGTTTCACGATCCAGAGCGCGTCCAGGATTCCCGACTCCGTGAGCTGAACCTCCAGCTCCTGGCGCGCGGCATCGGACCCGCGCAGCACCCGCGGATCGTCGGCCAGGAGCTTGACGTGGCCATGGCCGGCGGCGAGCCAGGCGTCGACGCGCCTGGCGGTGCGTTCGATCTGGGCGGGGAAGGTGAGTTCGACGATCTGCTGGAAGAAGTCACGGGCGAAGCTGACGCTGGCCCCGCCCACCAGGAGCCCGCGCAGCGTGATGGCCAGCAGCACCGCCAGGGCAACCTTGGCGGGAAGGCTGCCGAGTCGACGTGAGGCTGCATTGGGCCTGGGCATGTGCGGGGGGCCTCCGGGCTCTCCCAACGCGGAGAGTCCTCCAACGTCTTTCGGACCGCGGAGCTCGCAACTTGACCGGGCTACTGGAATTTGTCTCTAAAAAACAGCTAGTTGCGAGAATGTGGCGACTCGCCCCAGGGCAAAACACCCCCGGATCGACAAAATCCGATAACCCCTTGCCACAACGGCAAAATCCGCCAGGATGCGTTTGCGGCAGTGGAGCCCCTCCGATATCTTGCGCCTGTCTTTTCGGGGGTTTAGCGGGGTTTGCGCAGATGCGGACCCGCATTCTCCCGCGGTGTTCCGTTCGGCGAAGGACGGCAGCGCCCCGTCACCATCGATTCGAGGCGTTTTGGGAATGAGCGAGCGCATCAAGCCGGGTCCTGCATCGGCCGTCGCCGGGAGCGACGACGCCGAGCTTGCACGCCTGCGCGCGGTCATCGACGCCGAGGACGACGCGATTCTCGAGCGCTTGAACCGGCGCGCCCAGCAGGTGTTGGAAGTGGGGCGCCTGAAGGCGCGGCGCGGGCTCCCCGTCTACGACCGCAGTCGGGAGAGCGCCATCGTCGAACGCTTGACCGCGGCGAACACGGGTCCGTTCCCCGACGTGGCGCTGCCCGCGGTGTTCCGCGAGGTGATCTCCGCGACCCGGTCCCTGGAGGCGCCGCTGTCGGTGGCCTACCTGGGCCCCGAAGCCACCTTCTGCCACCAGGCGTCCCGAGAGCGTTTCGGCGGCTCCGCGAGCTTCGTGCCGGTTCGCAGCATCCCGGATGTGTTCGGCGCTGTGGAGCGGGGCGCCGCCGATCTGGGCGTGGTCCCGGTCGAGAACACCACCGAGGGTGTGGTCACCCAGGCGCTCGATGCGTTGGCGGAGTCGGAGCTGGTCGCCGGCGGAGAGATCGTGCTGCGGATCTCGCACCACCTGCTGTCGCGCAGCGGCCGGCGCGAGGACGTGCAGCGCGTGGCCTCCCACCCTCAGCCGCTGGCCCAGTGCCGCGAGTGGCTGGACCGGGAGCTTCCCGGCGTTCCCCGCATCGAGACGGCGAGCACCGCGGCCGCGGCGAGCCTGGCCCAGGAAGACCCGGGGGTGGCCGCGATTGCCAGCTCGCTGGCGACCGAGACCTACGGGCTCGAGACCGTCGAGGCCTGCATCGAGGACCGGCGCGACAATACGACCCGCTTCCTGGTGATCGGGCGCGAGCTTCCGGAGCCCAGCGACCGCGACCTGACCTGCGCGGTGTTCACCGTGCGCAAGGACGAGTCGGGGGCGCTCTATCGTTTGCTCGAGCCCTTCGCACGCCACGGCGTGAACCTGACCGCCATCCACTGCCGTCCCATGAAGGGCAAGCCGTGGGAGTACCTGTTCTTCGTGGACATGGAGGGCCACCGGGACGACGCGGCGGTGCGCGCCGCCCTGACCGACGCCGCGGAGTACGCCTTCTCGCACCGGGTGTTGGGCTCGTTCGCCCGCGCTCCCGGCCGGGGTCGCGCTGCCGAGGAGGGCGGCCGATGAGCCTGGCCCAGCGCGTGAAGCCCCGCGTGGCCTCGCTCCAGCCCTACCAACCGGGCAAGCCCATCGAGGAGCTGGAGCGCGAGCTGGGCATCCACAACTCGCTGAAGCTGGCCTCCAACGAGAACCCCCTGGGTCCGTCGCCTCGGGCGCTGGAGGCCGTGCGCGAGGCGCTGCCTCGCGTGCACCGCTATCCCGACGGCGCCTCGTTCCTGCTGCGTCGGGCGCTGAGCCGGCGCCTGGACGTGCCCGAGGACCAGCTGGTCTTCGGCTGCGGCTCCGACGAGCTGCTGGAGCTGGTGGCCAAGGCCTTCGTGGGGGAGGGCGACGAGGTCGTGTACGCCTGGCCGTCGTTCGCCATGTACCCGATCGTGATGCGAGGGGCCGGCGCCGATCCCGTCGAGGTGCCCCTCGACGAGCAGCGGGTGCACGACCTGGAGGCGATGGCTGGGGCGGTCAGCGAGCGCACCCAGGTGGTCATCGTCTGCAATCCGAACAACCCGACCGGAACCAGCGTGGGCGCCGAGGCCTTCGATCGTTTCGTCGCCGGCCTGCCCGACGACGTGGTGCTCGTGATCGACGAGGCCTACGTGGAGTACGCCCGGCGGGCCGACTTCCCGGACGCGCTGGCCTGGATCGCGCGGCGCCCGGCGACCGTGGTCCTGCGCACCTTCTCGAAGATCTACGGGCTGGCCGGGCTGCGCATCGGCTACGGCGTGGCGGGAGCCGAGCTGGCCGGGTACCTGGAGCGCGCCCGGCACCCCTTCAACGTCAACTCGCTCTCCGAGGTGGCGGCCTGCGCGGCCCTGGAGGACGAGGAGCACGTGGCCCGCGCCCGGCGACTCAACACCGAGGGCCTGGTCTACCTGGAGCGCGAGCTGGGCGAGCTGGGCCTGGAGACCTGGCCCTCGGACGCCAACTTCATCCTGGTGCGCGCGGGGGAGGACGTCTACGAGCCCCTGTTGCGCGAGGGCGTGATCGTGCGCCCCATGGGCGGCTTCGGCCTGGCCGACTGCGTGCGCGTGACCGTGGGGCTTCCCGAGGAGAACGAGCGCTTCGTGAAGGCGCTGCGCCGGATCCGCGAGAGCGGGGCCGCGGCATGAGCGTGCACTTCCGACGCATCGCTGTGCTGGGCCTGGGCCTGCTGGGGGGCTCGGTGGCCCGTGCCGCGCGCGAGCGGGGTCTGGCAGATCGGGTGGTGGGCGCGGCGCGCCGGCCCGGCCCGCTGGAAGCGGCGCTACGCGACGGCGTAGTGGATGAGACGGCGTCGGCGCAGGACGCGGTTCGCGGCGCGGACCTGGTGGTGTTGGCCACGCCCGTCGGCGCCATGGAGCCGTTGCTGCGCGTCGCGGCTCCGAACCTGGAGGACGGCGCGCTGGTGACCGACGTGGGTAGCGTGAAGGGCCCGCTGGCGGATACCGTGCCCGGGCTGCTTCCGCCGGGTGTCGCCTACGTGGGTGCGCACCCCATGGCCGGGAGCCATCTGCGAGGCGTGGAGCACGCCCGGGGCGATCTGTTCGAGGGCGCGCCCTGTGTCCTGACGCCCGCCGCGGGCGTGGAAGCGGACTCGTTGGAGCGCTGTGCCGGGTTCTGGCGCGCCCTGGGCGCGCGGGTCGTCCTGCGCAGCCCCGAGGAGCACGATACCCAGGTCGCCTGGACGAGCCACGTGCCGCACCTGCTGGCCTTCGCCTTTGCGGGCGCACTGGCCGACGCGCCGGCGGGCGCCGTGGACGTGGCCGGTAGCGGCTTCCGCGATTTCACCCGCATCGCCCACAGCGATCCCGCGCTGTGGACGGAGATCCTGTGCGCCAACCGCAAGGCCATGGCCGGACCGCTGCAGCAGGTGTCCGAGCGGCTGGGCGAGCTGGCGCGAGTCCTGGAGACCGGCGATCCCGATGCCGTGCTCCGGGCCCTGTCGGACGCGCGCGACGCCCTCGGGCGTTACGCGGCCGGGAATCCCGATGCCCGATCCGGGGGCGAAAACCTGGAAATCACCCCGCCCCGTGCGGGGACCCACAGGAGTGAATCCAACAACTCATGAGCGATGAACTGACGAGTACGAGCGGCGGCGAGAGCTTCGCCGAGCTCTTCGAGCAGAGCGCCAACAAGGCCAAAGAAGGCCAGGTGACCAAGGGCAGGGTGCTCGCGATCGACGATGACCAGGTCCAGGTGGACGTGGGCTCCAAGTCCGAGGGCCTGATCGACACCTGGGAATTCATGGACGAGGACGGAACGCTTCTCGTCAAGCCCGGCGACGTGGTGGACGTTCTGATCGAGGAGTCCGAGGACCACACCGGCCGCATCGTCCTCTCCAAGGAGAAGGCGGACCGGCTGAAGATCTGGGACGAGATCAGCGAGGCCTACGAGGGCGACCAGTCCGTGGAGGGGGTGATCTCTTCGCGTGTGAAGGGCGGGCTCTCGGTGGACATCGGAGTCAAGGCCTTCCTGCCCGGCTCCCAGGTGGATCTGCGACCGGTTCGCAACCTGGACGGCATGGTGGGGGAGCGCCACCACTTCAAGATCATCAAGTTCAACAAGCGGCGCGGGAACATCGTGCTCTCGCGGCGGGCGCTACTGGAGACCGAGCGCAAGAAGCTGCGCGCAGGGACCCTGGAGACCCTGGAAGAGGGCCAGATCGTCGACGGCGTGATCAAGAACCTGACCGACTACGGCGCCTTCATCGATCTGGGCGGCATCGACGGCCTGCTCCACGTCACCGACATGTCGTGGGGACGCGTCAACCACCCGAACGAACTGTTCCATGTGGGCGACGAGATCAAGGTCAAGGTGCTCAAGTTCGACGCCGACAGCGAACGCGTCTCCCTGGGCCTGAAGCAGATCCAGCCCGACCCGTGGGTGGACGCGGCCATGCGCTACCCGCTGGGCGTGCGGATCCAGGGCAAGTGCGTGTCGCTCACCGACTACGGCGCCTTCGTCGAGCTGGAGCCCGGGATCGAGGGGCTGGTGCACGTGTCCGAGATGTCCTGGACCAAGCGCATCAAGCATCCGTCCAAGGTCGTCGCCGTGAGTGACGAGGTGGAAGCGGTCGTCCTCGACGTGGACGAGTTCAACCGCAAGATCTCGCTGGGCATGAAGCAGATCGAGCCCAACCCGTGGCAGATGATCGAGGACAAGTACCCGGTCGGTACGCGGGTCAGCGGCCAGGTTCGCAACATCACCAACTTCGGTGTGTTCGTGGGTCTGGAAGACGGGATCGACGGTCTGGTCCACGTCTCGGACATCTCGTGGACGGAGCAGATCAAGCACCCCAGCGAGAAGTTCCAGAAGGGTGACGAGGTCGAGGCCCTGGTGCTGAAAATCGACAAGGAAAACGAGAAGTTCTCCCTGGGCATCAAGCAGCTCCAGCCCAACCCCTGGGACGACATCTCCCAGAAGTACCCGCCGGGAACCGAGATCGAGGGCAACGTCACCGGCGTCACCGACTTCGGCGCGTTCGTGCGCCTGGAGGAGGGCATCGAAGGGCTGGTCTACAGCTCCGAGATCGCCCAGGAGCGGGTGGAGAGCCCGGGCGACCACGTCCGCGAAGGCGAGAGCGTTCGCGCCATCGTCATCCGTGTGGACCCGGGCGAGCAAAAGATCTCGCTGTCCATGAAGGCGGTGCACGACCAGGCGGAGCGCGCGGCGCTGAAGCAGCAGGCCGCCCAGCAGGCCACGAGCCAGAAGGCGACGCTGGGAGACCTCCTGGCGGAGAAACTGGCCGCGAAGGAATCCGAGCAGTCATCGGAGGAGTGACATGACCAAAAGCGGGCTGATCGAGAAGGTCGCCGAACGAACCCCCCATATCTCCAAGAAGGATACGGAGGTCGTGGTGAACACGATCTTCGATGCCATGACGGATGCGTTGAAGAAGGGCGAGCGGATCGAAATCCGGGGTTTCGGGAGCTTCCAGGTCAAGATCCGCGAGGCGCGTGAGGGCCGGAATCCCAAGACGGGCGCCGAGGTCCACATCCCGGCCAAGAAGACGCCGTTCTTCAAGGTGGGCAAGGAGCTCAAGGAGATGGTGGATGCGGACCCGCCCGAGCCGGGAGTCGCTGTCGGCGACGCTCGCGGCTAGTCGACGCGGGCGGTCGGAAGAGCCATGACGATCCTGCGGCGTGTGTTGTACGTGTGCCTTCTCGGCGGCCTGATCTGGGCCGGCGTGCAGTTCGTGCGCGGCAACGAGGCGGCCCTGCAGGTGGACCTGCTGGTGGTGGAGCCGTTGACCTTCGCCGCCTGGAAGGTGCTGCTGGGGGCGTTCGCGCTCGGCGCCGTGCTGGCCGTACTGATCTCGCTGTTGGAGGTGGCCCGCTATGCCTTCGTGGCACGTCGTTACCGGCGGGCGGTCACCCGCCTGGAGCGAGAGGTGCACCAGCTCCGCAACCTGCCGCTCTCCGAAGACGGTCTGGCGGGCGGAGCCGACGAGCCCGACTTCGCCGCGCCTTCGGGAGGGCCGGCCCCGGGTCACGGGTAGCTCGGCATGAGCTGGTTCGGGCGGTGGCGCAAGCAGCCCCCCGGCGGGCCGCAGGGCGGCGACGCGGCGGTGCGCCGTGCGCTGCTCGCGGTGCTGGACCGGGATCTGCCCAGCGCCGAGAAGCTTCTGGCGGGGGCGGCGCGCCAGGACTCCCAGGACGTGGACGCCTGGCTGGCCCTGGCGCGGGTGTATCGCCAGCGCGGCGAAATCGGCCGGGCGATTCACATCCACCAGAACCTGCTCCTCCGCGACGAGATCGGAACCGAGGCTCGTCGCGAAGCGCTTCTCGAGCTGGCGGCGGACTTCCGTCAGGGCGGCTTCCTGCGCCGCGCCATCGCTTCCTATGAGGAGGTGCTGTCCCAGGACCGGCGCAGCCGGCCCGCTCTGGCCGCGCTGTCGCGGCTCCACTGCGATGTGCGCAACTTCGAGGCGGCCATCGATGCCGAGCGCCGCCTGGCCAAGCTGGAAGGGCGTGACGCGGCCGCCATCGAGGCCTCGTTGTGGGTCGACGTAGCCAGCAGCGCGCGTGCCGAAGGCGAGCCGGTCGATGCGCGGCGTGCATTGCGGCGCGCGCTGCGCCGGGACAAGGACTGTGTGCGGGCCTGGATTGCCCTGGGCGACGTGGAGGCCGAGCGCGGCAAGACGCGCGCGGCGCTGGCGGCCTGGCGTCGGGTGCCCGCGCTGGACCGGCGCCGCGCCGTGGAGGTCTACCCGCGGCTGGCGGCCTGCCTGGCCGATGCGGGGCGCAGCGCCGAGCACGAACCCTTCCTGCGCAGCCTGGTGGAGTCGGACCCGGATGATCCGGGTGCGCGGCTCGCCCTGGCCCGGACCCTGGCGGCGGACGCGCAGCCCGATGAAGCCGTGGCGGAGATTCGTCGGCTGCTGGAGCGCGGGCCCGACAACCTGGAGGCCTACGGAACCCTGGGTCGCGTGCTGTTGGCCGAGCACCGCGATCCGGAGGCCATCAAGACCTTCGCCGAGCTACTCGAGGTGCTCGAGCGTGGAGGCCTGCTGCGGCCGCGAGAGTCCAGCCGGTGAGTGGATCGGCGCTCGATACTCCGATGATGCGCCAGTTCCTCGAGCTCAAGGCGCGACACCCCGACGCGATCCTCTTCTACCGCATGGGCGACTTCTACGAGATGTTCCTGCGCGACGCCGAGATCGCCGCACCGCTCCTCGAGATTGCGCTCACCACCCGCGACAAGGGCAAGGCCGACGCGGTTCCCATGTGCGGCGTCCCCGCGCATAGCGCCGATGGCTACGTGAAGCGTCTGGCGGAGCTGGGCCACAAGGTCGCCGTCTGTGAGCAGGTCGAGGACCCGCGCCAGGTGGGCGGGCGACGCCTGGTCCGCCGCGAGGTGGTGGAGGTGGTGACGCCGGGCCTGGTGGGTGACCCCGAGGGCATTGCGGCCTACCGGGAGATCGCGCTGGCCGCGGTGTGGCTGTCCGAGACGCGCGATGCGGCCGGACTGGCCGTGCTGGAGGCTTCCACCGGAGACTTCCGCGCCACCCGGATCGAGGCGCCCGACGGAGCGGATCCACTGAGCGGCGCCCTGCTGGAAGAGCTGCGTCGGGTTGCGCCCCGGGAGCTGCTGGCGTTGGCGTCTTGTGCCGAGACGCTGCACGAGCGCCTGGCCGAGCTCTTGCCCGATGTCGCCGTCACGCCGGTCGAGGCCTCGTTCTTCGAAGCCGGTACGGCTCCGCTACGTCCCGACGGATTCGAGTCCGGCAGCAGCGATCCCGAGCAGCGTGCGGCCGCTGCGGTGCTGACCTACACCCACGCGAACCAGCCCTCAGCGGCGTCCCAGCTGCGGCGCTTGCGCCCGTACCGCCTGGCCGACGCCATGGGGCTCGACCCCTCCACGCGCCGGCATCTGGAACTCTTCGAGAACAGTGAAGACGGCTCGCGGCGCGGCACCCTGGTGGAGCGCCTGGACCTCTCGGCGACGCCGCTGGGCGCGCGCCGCATCGCACGCTGGCTGGCCTATCCGCTGCTGGACGTGCCCGCGGTGACACGCCGCCAGGCGGGCGTAGCCTGGCTTGCGGACCACGATCGCGTGCGCGCGCGGGTGCGGGATGCCCTGCGTGGCGTTCGCGACCTGGAGCGGTTGCTGTCCAAGGCGGCGCGGCCCGGTGCGGAGCCGCGCGACCTTGTGGCGTTGCGGGGTTCGTTGGAGGCGCTGCCCGGCGTGGCGCAGGCGTTGCTCGAGGAGCCGGCGGTTCTGGATGCCGGTGGGGTCGACGCGGTACCGAAGCCCGTCCCGGTCCCCGATGCGGCGGAGCTGCTGGCGGAGGCACTGGTGGACGATCCCCCGGCGCTGCCGCGGGGGTCGCGCGGGGCCGGCGAGACGGGCTTCATTCGCGAGGGGTTTCGTCCCGAGCTGGACGAGCTGCGCTCGGCAGGCCGCAAGGGCCGCGAGTGGATTGCCGGGCTCGAGACCCGGGAGCGCGAGCGCACCGGCATCCCGAGCCTCAAGGTGCGCTTCCACCCGGTGCATGGCTACTCGCTCGAGGTAACCAAGAGCAACCTGGATCGTGTTCCCGGGGAGTACGAGCGCAAGCAGACCCTGGCCAACAGCGAGCGCTACACCACGCCCGAGCTGCGCGAGGCGGAGCAGAAGGTTCTCGGCGCCAAGGACCGGGCGGCCCAACTGGAGCGCGAACTCTTCGAAGCCGTGCGTCGCGAAATCCTGACCCACGGCGCCGAAATCCGGAGCGCCGCCGAGGCGGTGGCCGAGTTGGACGCGCTGGCCTCCCTGGCCGAGGTGGCGCGCCGGGACGGCTGGGTGCGACCCGATGTGGACGATTCGCTGCGCCTCGAGATCCGCAGCGGCCGGCATCCGGTGGTGGAGCCGATCCTGGCGGCGCGCGACGAGGAGTTCGTTCCCAACGACGCAGAGCTGGACCCCGACGGCGCGCAGCTGGTCGTGATCACCGGTCCGAACATGTCCGGCAAGAGCACCTATCTGCGCCAGGTGGCGCTGTGCGTCCTGCTGGCGCAGATGGGCAGCTTCGTGCCCGCGGAGTCCGCCCATGTGGGGGTGGTGGACCGGGTCTTCACCCGGGTTGGTGCGTCGGACCGGCTCGCCCGCGGTGAGTCCACCTTCATGGTGGAGATGCGCGAAACCGCGGACATCCTGAGCAACGCCTCGCGTCGCAGCCTGGTGATCCTGGATGAGATCGGACGCGGGACCAGCACCTTCGACGGACTGTCGATCGCCTGGGCGGTGGCGGAGTACCTGCACGACACGCCGGGGCTGGGTGCGCGCACACTGTTCGCCACCCACTACCACGAGCTGACCGATCTGCCCCGCACCAAGGAGCGCGTGCGCAATGCGCACTTCGAAGCCCGGGAGTACGGCGAAGACGTGGTGTTCCTGCGGCGGCTCATGCCCGGGGGGGCAAGCCGCTCCTACGGCATCCAGGTGGCGCGGCTGGCGGGCCTGCCCAAGGCCGTGATCGAGCGCGCGCGTGAGATTCTGGGCAACCTGGAAGGCGGGGAGCTGGACGAGGCCGGCCGCCCGCGCCTGGCGCAGCACGCCGGCGCCCCCGCCGAAGCTCCGCCCGAGTCAGGCCAGCTGGGCTTGTTCGCCGCCGCCGGCGGACCCAGCGCCGAGGAGCGCGACGTGCTGGAGGGGCTGCGGGCCCTGGATCCCGAGCGGGTCGCCCCGATCGACGCACTGCTCCTGCTGCGCGGCTGGGTCGAGCGGCTGCGCGGAGACGGGTCCGGGTCGTGAGGCCGCGCGCAGCCGCACTCGGGCTCCTTGCGGCCCTGTGTGGGGTCGGGTTGCTGGGCGCCACTCGTCCGCCGGGGCTGGGCGATGTCACCGATGTGCGGCACTGGTCCTACAAGGGCTACACGCGCGTGGTCGTTCAGCTGAGCCGGCCTTCGGCCTCCGCAGTGAAGCGGCTTCCGGCCAACGCGGCGGCCGGGCGCCCCGAGCGTCTCTTCGTGGACCTGCCCGGCATCTGGGTCGGGCGCCGCTACGAGAAGCCGATTCCCGTCGGCGATGGTCTGCTGCGCGGCGTTCGCCTGGGGCAGAACACCCTGCGTACGACTCGTCTGGTCCTGGATCTGGAGCGCTACCAGGACCACCGGATGCTGCTCCTGCGCGGTCCCGACCGCGTGGTGATCGACGTCTTCGGCCGAGAGCGCCGCAAGCGCGAGCCCGGCGATTCCCAGCTTCCGCTGGAGGTGCGCGGCGTCCAGACCGTGGTGCTCGACCCGGGCCACGGAGGCAAGGACCCGGGCGCCATCGGCTACGGCGGCGTGCAGGAGAAGCACATCACCCTGGACCTGGCGCGCAGGCTGCGACCGCGCCTGGAGAGACTCGGGCTGCGCGTGGCCATGACCCGCGGCGAAGACCGCACGCTTTCGCTGGAGGAACGCACCGCGATCGCGGCGGGTGCCGGCGGTGATCTCTTCGTCTCGCTCCACGCCAACGCCGCGCGTCGGCGCAGCGCGCGGGGCATCGAGACCTACTACCTGGACACCAGCAACGAGCGCCAGAGCCTGCGCGTGGCGGCGCGCGAGAACGGCGTGTCGCCCCGAGAGTTCGACCAGCTGGACCGCACCCTGGTGCGCCTGCAGCTGGCGGAGAACTCGCGCTACTCCAGGCTGCTGGCGGGCCTGGTGCACCGGTCGATGCTGCGGGGTGTCGGCCAACGCTACCGGGGCGTGGTGGACCTGGGAGTGAAGAAGGGTCCGTTCTACGTGCTCTTCCTGTCGAGCATGCCGTCGGTCCTGCTGGAGACCGGCTTCGTCACCAACCGCGACGAAGCGCGGCGTCTGCGCAATCCCCGCTACCTGGACGCGCTGGCTGAGACCATTGCCCTCGGTCTGGCGGAGTACCGGAGCCGCGTGGATACCCAGGTGGCGAGGCGCAACCGGTGAGCCCGCGCGCCTCGCTGGAGCTTCCGCCCCTGGAGTGTCCGCCCGACACGGCCGGCGTGGCCCTGGCGATTCGCGACCACCTGGAGCGGATGCGCGCCGGTCTGGCGAAGCTGCACGCCGGCGACGCGACGGGAAGCGAGGTGAACCGGGTCCACGCCGATGCGATGGACCAGCTCCTGGTGACCCTGGCGCGGCGCTCCCGGGCACGCAGTGAGCAGCCGGTGCCGGGACGCATCGCGGTGGCGGCCGTGGGAGGCTACGGGCGCCGCGAGCTTTCGATCCACTCCGACGTGGACCTGCTGATCCTGCACGACGTGGGCACGGAGGAGTGGGTCGCGGTCGAGGTGGAGCGGCTTCAACGCTGGTTGTGGGACGCGGGCCTGAAACTGGGGCTGGCGACGCGCACCGTCGACGAGACGCTGGCCTTGGCGGCCGAGGACCAGACCGTCTGCACGGCGGTACTGGATGCCCGCCTGATCGCCGGTGACCCCGCTCTGGTCGGGGAGCTGGAGGAGCGCCTGCTCGAGGCGCTGCGCGCTGAGCCGGAGGCTTTTGCGCGTCGTCAGATACAGGGGTTGGAGGAGCGCCAGGCGCGCTTCGGCGAGTCGCTCTACCTGCTCCAGCCCAACCTCAAGGAGGGCGCCGGCGGCCTGCGCGACTACCACGCGGCATGGTGGGCTTCGCGGGTCGTGCACCCGGGGGTCAAGACGCTCTCGGACCTGGAGGGCGCCCAGCGCATGACCCGGGCCGAGCTCGAGTCCTACGTAGCCGCCCTCGACTTCCTGTGGACGCTTCGCAACCAGCTTCACTTGACCACCGGACGCACCACGGACCAGCTGACGTTCGACCTCCAGGAGCGCGTGGCCGTCGACCTGGCCTACGCGGATCCCGACGCCGTCGAGCTTCCGGTGGAGCGATTCATGGGGGCCTACTACCGGCACGCGCGCGTGATCCAGAACTTCTCGAACCTGCTCCTGGAGCTGGCGGTTCGCACTGCGCGCGGAACCCCGCTCGAGCCGGCGCGAAGCGTGGAAGGGGGCTTCCGCGTGGCCGACGACCATCTGGAGATTCCCGACGACGCGCATCTGCGCCAGCGGCCGGTGCGCCTGCTGGAGTCTTTCGCCGTGGCCCAGGAGCACGACGTGGCGCTCTCCCGCGAGGCGCGCCGGCATCTGCGCGAGAACCTGGACCTGGCCCGTGAGGGCCTGCGTTCCGATCCCGAGGCCGGCGCTTGCCTGGACCGCATCCTGGCTTCCGAGCACCGGGTGGTGCGCACCCTGGTCGCCATGAACGAGACCGGTCTGCTGGGCGCGTGGATCCCCGAGTGGGAGCACATCGTGTGTCGCTGGCAGCAGGTGACCTACCACACCTACACCGTAGACGTGCACTCGATCTTCGTCGTCGACGAGCTCCGCCGGCTCTGGCAGGGGAAGTACGCGATCGGACTTCCGACGCTGACCGAGCTGATGCAGGGCGTGCGCGATCGCAGCGTGCTCTTTCTGGGCTGCCTGTTCCACGACATCGGCAAGGGCCTGGGCGGGGACCACTCGATCAAGGGCGTCGATTTGACGCGCGCCTTCCTGGATCGGGTGGGCTTCGCGGCCAGCCGCAGGGATCGTGTGCTCTTCCTGGTGCAGCACCACCTGCTGATGTCCCACCTGGCCCAGCGCCGCGATCTCTCGGATCCCAAGCTGATCGTCGAGTTCGCGCGAACGGTGGGCGACCGGGCGAACCTGCGCAACCTCTACCTGCTCACCTTCGCTGACATCCGAGCCTCGTCGCGCGCCGCCTGGAGCGAGTGGAAGGGCGAGCTGCTGCACGAGCTCTTCGAGCGCACCTCGGAGTTCCTCGAAGCCGGCGGAGACCGCATCCAGACCGCGGTCGAGCAGCTGGAGGCGCGGGTGGAAGCGCGCCAGGCGGTGGCGCGCCGCGAGCTCCAGGCGCTCGGCGTCGCCGCCGATCGCATCAGCGCCTACTTCAACGAGATGCCTCGGCGCTACTTCATCGCCCACACGGGCCCCCAGATCACGCGCCACGCCATGCTCGTGCTGGGCTTTCGGCCCGAGCAGGTGGTGACGACCCAGGTGCGCTCGATGCGCGGTGATTTCTCGGAGCTGATCGTGGTGACGCGTGACGTCCACGGCCTCTACGCCAAGGTGACCGGCGTCATCACGGCCAAGTGGATCAACGTCCTCGGCTCCCACGTCTACACGACACGCTCCGGAATGGCGCTGGAGATCTATCGCCTGGTCACGCCCTCGGGCGGTCCTACGGAGCTGCGCGAGATCTGGCGCGG
>JAFDET010000143.1 GCA_019310195.1 Deltaproteobacteria bacterium | reverse complement strand
GACACCCCGGGAGATCGACACGAGGCCCGGATCGCCCCGTCCCCACCCCAACAGCGTTCCGCGGGGCGCACGAGCGGCTTTCCCATGAGGTCTCCGAGTCCTGGGCACGAGCCGCCCTGGGCTGGCCTCAGGGGAAACCGTCAACAGCCTGTCTGGGTCCCCCAGGACTAGTCCTGGGGCAGCTTGCCCAGGCCGCCGATCAGCTGCTCCTCGATCTCTTCGTGGCGCGCCAGGCGCACCACCAGCGCGTCCAGGAACTTTGCCCCGGTCTCCAGGTCGCCGCTCTTCAGGCAAGTCCGGACGTCGTCCAGCGCCTTGCGCATGACCTTGTGCTCCTCGATCAGCGCGGTGAGGCGACTCTCCAGCTCGGGCCGCAGCCCGTGGAAGGCCGGGAAGTGCACGTCGTCCTCCATGGCGAAGTGCGCCTCGAGGGCGTCGCGAAAGCGCTCGAACCCGCGCCGCACCGCCGCCAAGGGCTCGTGCTCCAGGGCGCCCAGCAGCAGCCCATAGAGCTCGTCCAGCTGTCGGTGCTGCGACGAGATCCGCCGCGCCTCGATGGCCAGCCGGCGACTGAGCCCACTCTGCTTCATGGCCATGCTCCCAGTATTACACGGGTGCGCGCCGCGACCACAGGCTGGCCAGCAGCGACCCGGTCAGGTTGTGCCAGATGGAGAACAGCGCCCCCGGCAGGGCCGCCAGGGCCGAGAAGTACTGCACGGCCAGCGCCACCCCCAGCCCGGAGTTCTGCATGCCCACCTCCACCGCCAGCGTGCGCCGCACCGACTCGGGCATTCCCAGGAGGGCCGGCACCGAGTAACCCACCGCCAGACCCAGGGCGTTGTGCAGGGCCACCGCCAGCACCACCGCACCGGTCAACTCGCCCAGCCTCTCGTGGGAAAGGGCCAGGACGATGGCGATGATCACGCAGATGGCCGCCACCGAGACCAGCGGGAAGACCCGCTTCAGCGCCCCCAGGCGCGCGCCCAGCCACACGTTGACGGCGACACCCAGGGCCACCGGCACGATCACGATGCGGAAGATCGACGCGATCATGCCGGGCACGTTTACCTCGACGGCGTGCCCCACGTAGAGCTCGGTCAGGAGCGGTGTCGCCACCACGGCCACGCAGGTGGAGACGGCGGTCAGTGTGATGGAGAGCGCGACGTCGGCTCGGGCCAGGTAGCAGATCACGTTGGACGCCGTCCCTCCCGGGCAGGCGCCCACCAGCACCAGTCCCGCCGTGAGCTGGGAATCCAGGCCCAGGATCCGCGCCACCGCGAACGCGATCAGCGGCATGGCGCCGAACTGGAGCGCGGCACCCAGGCCCAGAAGCGCCGGCCGCCGGGTGGCCCGGGCGAAATCGGCGGGTGTCAAGGTGATGCCCATGCCGAACATCACCACGCCCAGCAACGGCACGATCCCGGTGCGCAGCGGCGCAAACACCTCCGGCCACAACCAGGCCGCTGCCGAGAAGAGCAACGCCCAGACGGGAAACAGATCGGTGGCGCGTTGCAGCGGGGGCTCCTAGTCCGTCGCCACCGTCACCAGCAGTACCTGACGGTCCGTGCCCCGACGATTGGCCGCGCCGCGGCTTCCCTGCATGCGCATGTCCACATCCTGCCGGATCCCGCCCACCACCACGGTCTCGCCCGGCCGCACCACCACCACCGTCTCGGCACCCTGGACCGCGATGCTTCCGTCGCCGGCGGGCTGCGCCCCGTAGGGCCGAAGCTCCAGGCGCACGCTCCCGTCGCCCAGGATGCGGGGCCGCACTTCGAAGCCGCTGGCGGCATCCACGAAAGTGGTCGTGGGATTGCGCCACCCTCCGCTCGGGTAGGGAATGCGCGTACCGGTCTCGATGCGCCCGGTCTGGCCCTCCAATACGCGCAGGGTGCCCCCGCGATGTCCGCGCTCATCGCGGGCGCTGGAAGCGGCGCGCAGGTCCACGCCGGACTCGGGGCTCACCACGTTGCCGATGCGCACCGGGCCGCTGCCGGCGCTCCAGCGCACGTCCACGCCCGCCTGGTCCAGCTCGGCGACGCTCTCTTCCCGGTACTGGATCACCACGCTGCGCAGCCGCTGGTCCTGCTGCGCCAGCAGTGCAAGGGCCTCGGCGATGGCCCGCTCGCTTCCCAGGATCACCAGGGAGTTGGTGTCGGGATCGATCACCACGTGACCTTCGCCGCCCACGGCCGCCTGCGCCAGGGGCAGCAGCTCTTCGGCCGTGCGGTGCTGCGCCTTGTAGACACGGCTCGCCGCCCCGGCGGGCACGGCCGGGCCCAGGAGCCAGAGTGCGGCCAGCACGGCCGCCACGGTGCGCAGGCGCTGCGGACTCACGCGCCCAGGGTAGTGCGCGCCCGGCGGCGACGCCCGGTAGACTGTGCGGCTCGACGGGAGCAGTGCATGTCCGACACGGTCCTTCAGACGAGCTTGGACGGGGTCACCCTCCTGACCCTGAACCGCCCCCACAAGAAGAACGCTTTCAACGGGGAGCAGTGGCTCGCCTTGACCGCGGCATTCGACGCCGCCCGCGAAGACGACGCCGTCGGCTGCCTGGTGGTGACCGGCGCCGGCAACGCCTTCTCGGCCGGTCAGGACCTGACCGAGATGAGCGGCGAGGGCGGCTCGGGCGCGGCCTTCCCGCGCTTCATGGAAGCCCTGGTGGCATACGACAAACCGCTGGTGGCCGCGGTGAACGGCGTGGGCGTGGGCATCGGCGCCACCCTGCCCCTGCACTGCGACGTGGTCTACGTGGGCGAGAGCGCGCGGCTGCGGTTTCCCTTCTCCGCGCTGGGCCTGGTGCCCGAGGCGGCCAGCAGCCTGCTGCTGCCGCTGGTCGTCGGCCCGCAGCGCGCCGCCGAGATCTTCTTCACCTCCGAGTGGATCGACGCGCCGCGCGCCGTGGAGCTGGGCCTCGCGGCGCGAATGCTCCCCGACGCCGAGCTCCTGGACGCCACGCTGGAGAAGGCCCGCGAGATCGCCGCGCGGCCGGTGGGCTCGCTGCGCGCCATCAAGCGCCTGCTGCTGGAGACGCGAGGCGACTCGGTGCGCGAGACCCTGGACCGCGAGATGCAGTCCATGGCGGCACGGGTCGGGACGCCGGAGAATCTGCAGGCGCTGAAGGACTTCTTCGCCAAGGGAGGCCGCTGATGGACGCCGATCGCGTGAAGGAAGCCGCGCGCACCATCGCCGGGACGCTGAACGGCACCATGACCGCGGCAATGATCCATCTGGGCGATCGCATGGGCTTCTACCGCGCCCTGGCCGACGGCAGCCCGCGCAGCTCGCGCCAGCTGGCCGACGAGCTCTCCCTGGACGAGCGCTGGGTCCGCGAGTGGCTGCACCAGCAGGCAGCCGCGGGGATCCTCCAGCACGAGGGCGGTAGCTTCTGCCTGGAGGAGGAGACTGCGCTGCTGCTCTCCGACGAGAACCACCCGGCTTTCTTGGGCGGCATGTTCGGCCACCTGCCCCAGCAGATCGCCGTGGTCGAGAAGCTGCCGGAGGCGTTCCGCACCGGGCTCGGCCTGCCCTACGACGCCTTCGGCCCCGAGGGCGCCGTCGGCGTCGAGCGCGGCTTCGCGCCCTGGCTACGCACGCTGCTGGTTCCCATGGCGCTGCCGCGGCTGCCGGGCGTGGTGGAGGCGCTGGCGGGCGGCGTCGAGGTAGCCGACGTGGGCTGTGGCGGCGGCGTGGCCCTGCTGGAGATGGCCAAGGCCTTCCCCAACTCCCGCTTTCACGGCTTCGAGATCTCGCTTCACGCCCTGGAGCGCGCGGCGCAGAACCGCCGCGAGGCGGGCGTGGAGAACGTCACCTTCCACGACGCGCGCCGGAACCCGCTGCCCGACGATGGCCGCTACGCCTTCGTCACCACCTTCGACTGCCTCCACGACATGACGGACCCGGCCGGAGTGATCGAGACCATCCGCGCCGCGATCCGCGACGACGGCCTCTGGTTCATCGCCGAGGTGAAGGCCCACCCCACTCTGCAGGAGAACGTGGAGCGCAACCCCATGGCCGCGATGATGTACGGCGTCTCCGTCCTGTCGTGCATGTCGTCGTCGCTGTCCGAGCCGGGGGGCGCCGGCCTCGGAACCCTGGGCCTGGACGCGACACGACTGGAGGCCATGGTGAAGCGGGCCGGTTTCTCCAGCCTGGAGGAGGTGGACCTGCGCCACCCGGTGAACGCCTTCTACGCGGTACGCCCTTGAGCGAACCGGAAACGCCCCCTCCCCTGGTCGAAGCCGGGCGCATGATGGTGGTGCCGGGCGTGTACGACGCCCTCTCGGCGCGCATCGCCGCCCGCGCCGGCTTCCCCGCCGTGGTGTTGACGGGCTACGGGCTGTCCGCGGCGCACCTCGGCGAGCCCGACTTCGGCCTGCTCACCGCCGCCGAGGTGCTGGACGCCGCGCGCCGCATCCGCGCCGCCGTGGACGTGGGCTTGATCGTGGACGGGGACACCGGCTACGGCGGCCCGCTCAACGTGCAGCGGCTGGTGGGTGAGCTGGTGCGCATGGGCGCGCGCGGTGTGATCCTGGAGGACCAGCGCTGGCCCAAGCGCTGCGGCCACATGCGCGGCAAGGAGGTGATCGAGGCGGAGGAGCACGCCGCCAAGATCCGCGCCGCCGTGGACGCGCGCGGCGACGCACCCTTCGTCATCACCGGCCGCACGGACGCCCTGGAGACCCACGGCCTGGACGAGGCCATCCGCCGGGCGAAGCTCTACAAGGAGGCCGGCGCCACGATCCTGTTCGTGGAGGGCCCACGCACCCGCGACGAGATCGAGCGCATCGGCAAGGAGCTACCCCCGCCCTTGGCCATCAACCTGATCGAGGGCGGACGCACGCCGCTCCTCACCCTGGAGCAGCTCCAGGAGCTGGGCTTCTTCAGCGTGGGTTTCGTGCTGACGGGCCTCTACGCCGCGGCACGCGCCCTGGACGACGCCTACCGGGAGATCCGCCGCAGCGCTTCCAGCGCGGCGCTGGCCGGGCGCAGCATGGACTTCGAGGAGTTCAACACCCTGATCGGCGCCGACACCCGCATCGCCGAAGACGAGCGCTACCGGAGCTGAACGCGGAAACTAAAGGGACAGTCCCGTTAGTTTCCGCCACCTTGTAGGGAGCACGCTGCCGGTCTTCGGAAACTAACGGGACTGTCCCTTTAGTTTCCCGTTGGTTCCTCAAGGATCGTCCCCTTTCTTGGTCTGGGGCGGTACGGTATCGGGCATGGGAGACGTCCTCCGCTACGGCCTGATCGGGGCCGGCATGATGGGTCTCGAGCACGTGCGCAACCTGCGGCTCTTCGACGACGTGGAGGTGGTCGCCGCCAGCGATCCCCACGACACCTCGCGAGAGCACGCGCTCCTCACCAAACCCGACCTCGAGGTCTTCGAGGATCACCGCGAGCTGCTGCAGAAGAGCGACCTGGACGCCGTCATCATCGCCTCGCCCAACCACACCCACGTGGACGTACTGGCGGACGTGCTGGCCGGCGACCTCCACGTCCTGGTGGAGAAACCCCTGTGCACCACGGTGGACGATTGCCGCAAGGTGGAGGCCGCGGTCGTGGGGCGGAAGGGCCTGGTCTGGGTGGGCATGGAGTACCGCTACATGGCGCCGGTGGCGCGTCTGATCCAGGAGGTGCACGATGGCGCCGTCGGCGCGCTGCACATGCTGGCCATCCGCGAGCACCGTTTTCCGTTCCTGCCCAAGGTGGGCGACTGGAACCGCTTCTCGCGCAACACCGGCGGCACGCTGGTGGAGAAGTGCTGCCACTTCTTCGACCTGATGAACCTGATCACGCGGACGCGCCCGCTGCGCGTCTACGCCTCCGGAGCCATGGACGTGAACCACCAGGACGAACGCTACGACGGCGAGAAGCCCGACATCCTCGACAACGCCTACGTGATCGTGGACTACGAAGACGGCCGGCGGGCGTTGCTGGATCTGTGCATGTTCGCCGAGGGCTCGCGCAACGAGCAGGAGATCTGCGCGGTGGGCGACCGGGGCAAGGTGGAGTGCTTCGTGCCCGAGTCCAACGTGGTCATCGGCACGCGCATCCCGCGCGACGTGAAGACCGAGCACGTACCCGTGGACGAGCACATCCTGAAGGCGGGCTTCCACCACGGCGCCACCTACTTCCAGCACCGGGCCTTCGCCGACGCGATCCGAGGCGGCGCCCCGCCGGCGGTGGGCGTACCCGACGGCCTGCTGGCGGTGGCCGTGGGCCAGGCCGGCGAGATCTCCGCACGGGAGAAACGGCCCGTCGAGCTCTCCGAGCTGGGGGTCGGCTGATGCGCTGGCTGCTTCGTGCGCTGGGCATCGTGGCCGTGCTGGCGCTGGCCGGGGCCGGCTGGGTCGCGTGGCGCCTGCAGGACCGGCCGGACCTGTCCCGCTACGCGCGGTACGAGATGTCCGCCGCGCCGCCCGCCACCCGCAGGCCGAGGGTCAGCGTGAGCTTCCTGGGCGTGGCCACGCTGCTCATCAGCGACGGCGAGACCCACCTGATGACCGACGGCTGGTTCACCCGCGTCGGGTTGGGCGACTTCCTGCTCCAACGCGCCGTATCACCCGACACCGACGCCATTGCCCGTGGCCTGCAGCGCGCCGGCGTCACGCGGCTGGCGGCGGTGATGCCCGTGCACTCCCACTACGACCACGCCCAGGACGCGCCGGATGTGGCGCGACGCACGGGCGCCATCCTGCTGGGCTCCGAGTCCACGGCCTGGATCGGCCGCGGCGCCGGCATGCGCGAGCAGCAGATCCGCGTGGTGGAGCCCGGCGTGCCCACGCACTTCGGGAAGTTCACGGTCACCCACATCCTGTCGAAGCACGTACCCCTGCCGGGCAACGCCCAGAAGGGCCCGCCGCTGACGGCGCCGCTGATTCCGCCGGCGACGGTCCGCGACTACCCCATGGGCGGAGCCTGGTCGATCCTGATCGAGCATCCCCTGGGCACGGCGCTGGTGCAGGGCAGCGCGGGCTTCGTGCCGGACGCCCTGAAGGGGCGCCGCGCCGACACCGTCTTCCTGGGCACGGGCGCCCTGACCCGACAGTCCGAGGAATACCAGGACGCCTACCTGCGTGAGATCCTGGACGCCGTGGACGCGCACCGCGTGATCCCCATCCACTACGACGATCTGTTCGCGCCGGTGGGCGACGCCCTGGTCCCCTCCCCCGCGCTGGTGGACGACGTACCCGCAGCCTTCGACCGGCTGCTGCGCTGGGCGAGCGAAGAGGAGGAGCGAAGCTTCGCACTCCTCCCCTGGTGGACGCCGGTCGTGCTGTTCGACTAGACGACTTCTGCCTGTCCGACGGGCTCAGCAGGTGGGTTGCCCGGCGCCGGGCCGAATCCGCCGGGCGTTCGATCCGTCCAACCCGCTTGAACCCGGTGGGTTGCGCAGCGGGAGCGGGCAGCGTCCCCGCGGGGCTCCTTGACGCCCCGGCGTCTGCGCTCATCCTCTGCGGGTCCTCAACGGAGAACCGCATGAAGCGAATCGCGCTCTTCCTGGCGACCAACATCGCCATCCTGCTCGTCCTCTCGATCGTGCTCCAGCTGCTCGGCGTGGAGCGCATCCTCGACGAGCAGGGCGTCGACCTCAACTACACCTCGCTGCTGATCTTCGCCGCCGTCTTCGGCATGGGCGGCTCCTTCATCTCGCTCGCCCTGTCCAAGTGGATGGCCAAGCGCATGACGGGCGCCCAGGTCATCAGCGAGCCGCGCACGCAGACCGAGATGTGGCTGGTGGAGACCGTGAACCGGCTGGCCGACGGCGCCGGAATCGGCCGCCCCGAGGTGGCGATCTTCGACTCGCCCAGCCCCAACGCCTTCGCCACCGGCGCGCGCCGGGACAAGGCGCTGGTGGCCGTCTCCACGGGCCTGCTGCACAACATGAACCACCACGAGGTGGAGGCCGTGGTCGGCCACGAGGTCAGCCATGTGGCCAACGGCGACATGATCACGCTGACCCTGATCCAAGGCGTGGTGAACACCTTCGTAATCTTCTTCTCGCGCATCATCGGCCACACCGTGGACCGCGTGGTGTTCCGCACCGAGCGCGGCTACGGCCCCGCCTACTGGATCACCACGATCCTCGCCCAAGTCGTACTGGGCATCCTGGCCAGCACGATCGTGATGGCGTTCTCACGGCGCCGCGAGTTCCGCGCCGACGCCGGCGGCGCGCGCCTGTCCGGGCGCGAGAACATGATCGGCGCCCTCGAGGCGCTCAAGCGCGGCACCCCGGAGCCCCTGCCGGAGCAGATGCAGGCCTTCGGCATCTCCAGCGGCGGCAAGCAGGGCTTCGCCCGC
>JAFDET010000142.1 GCA_019310195.1 Deltaproteobacteria bacterium | reverse complement strand
GAACTTCGCGCCGGTGAAGATGTTGCGCATCGACCGGCTGCCGCTGTCGCGCAGGTGCAGGAAGTAGCGGTTGGCGTCGTCCACGTGCATCCTGCGCAAGCGCAGCGCGTTGGGAAGGCCCAGGCGCGAGAAGAAGGTGGGGCTGAACGTGGGCAGCACGTTCAGGAAGTCGATCAGGGTCTTCATCTGGGACACGAACGCATCGCCGTGGGAGTAGGCGAAGTCGGAGTACGCCAGGACCAGGTCGTAGCCGGGATCCTCTTCCAGGAGCCGTTGGCGCAGCGGCGTATCCGGCGGGTTGAACCCGTCGATGATCTTGGCGATGACCTCGCGCTGGACCGGGTCGAAGACCGGCGCTTCGGTCCCCAGCCGGCGTCGCTCCCTCCGCCCGGCGGCCTTGCCGCACGCGATCGGCGAGGACAGCGAGGCGGCAACCGCCGCCGCCTGGCCCAGCGTCTTGAGGAAGCTGCGCCGGCTCATGGCCAGGGTCAGGTCGGCGTCGAAGCCCCGCTGCAAGCTCACGGTGCGTCCTCCTCCTCTTCGAGCGATGGGAAGAGATGGGTATTCACGACCTGGCCCGCGATGGTGACTCCGACTCGCACGTGGCACCCGATGCAGAGGTTCTCGAAGCCGGGGATGGCGGTGGGGTAGTGCTCGACGTACTTGACGTGACAGCCGGTGCAGGCGTCGGCTGCTACGACCGCGTTCCGTCCCAGCCGGTGCTCGTCGAAGTGGCAAGCCACGCAGAGCCGCCCGCCCAGCTCGCCGGCCACTTCGTCGCCGACAAACAGCGCGGCTTCGCCGCGGCCCACCAGGAAGCCCTGCTCGCGCAGCTCCAGGCGGCGGTCCTCGTCTGCGGCGAGGGGTTCCAGCGAACGGCCGGAGTAGTGGGTGGTCGCCAGGGTCTGCTGGTACTGGGGCTGGTGACAGCCTCCGCACTTGCCGTCGGCCATGGGGTGGGCGGGGTCCGGGTGGCCGTCCTCCTCGAGATCCAGGTCGAGGCCCGGCGTGTGGCACTGGCCGCAGCGGATGCCCTTGGCCGCGTGGAGGCTCTCGGCGTACTCCTCGGCCTCTTCGTCGTGGCACGAGTCGCAGTCCGTTTCGTAGGGTGCAGGCCCGGATACGGACGCGACCGGATCGGGGCGCTTGCGCGCCCACGGCAGCATGGCGCAGCCCGCCAACCCCAAGACGGCCAGCAGCAGCAGTGCCCGCCGTACCCACGCAGCGGATGTGTGTCTTCGCTCCACCTCGGACCCCGCGTCATTCTAGACGGGCGCCGGGCGGGAGTCCCGAGGAATCTCGACCGCGGGCGGTAGAATCGGCAGCCGACGGAGGGGATCTCCGTCCTGTACGGGTGTCGCCGATCAACCGCTGCATCCAGTGCACCTCACCGGTCGGGTCGCAGTAGTGCGTGGCGTTGCGCGCGCAGGTGGCCACCCGCTTGGAGCCGTACACCGCGTAGGGTTCGACGGCCGAGCAGACGACCCGGGCGCGGGCGGTCAGGGTGTCCAGGAAGGCCTCGTCGTCGCCGTCTCCCAGCACCCGCTCCAGGTTCGCAGCCCGGCGGCCCAGGTCGGCTCGCAGGGCTTCCAGCTGGGTCCGGTTTCGGCCGTCCAGGGCCCAGCGCAGCTCACCGGCCGATCTGGCCCGCCAGGGCCCCCGCGGGAGGCGCAAATCTCTGTTTTTGCTAGGGTCCCGGCTTCCCCCGGAGAGGTCCCGAGCATGGCACGAGTCAACCGGATGTCCGTCCAGAAGCGACTCCGCGAGCGCAAGAAGGCCGAGCGCGCCGAGCTGAAGCGTGAGATGCGGTCCCAGCGCGAGCCCCGCGAAGAAATCGAAGAAGAGGACAAGGACAAGGTCGCCAGCCGGGATGATCTGGCCGGCTACGGCCTGATCGAGGAGCCTGCCGAGGAGCCCCCGACCTCCTGACCTGGCCCCTCCCGGGAGGGCCGGAAGTCAGCTCCGTCCGAACGCCCGCCGCAGCGCCTCGCGGTGGAAGGCCCCGTAGCCGGGCGACACGTGCACCAGCTCCGGCTCGAGTTGCGCGTGGAGCCGGGGCAGGGCGTGGAACGGAACGGCCGCCTGGACGTGGTGCTCCGTGTGGTACGGCATGTTCCACATCAGCCAGCGCACGAAGGGCGTGGTCTGGATCGTCCGCGTGCGCTCGAACTGGCTGCCCCGATTGGGAAGCCCGGTGTGCTCCGGCATCAGGTAGAGGCCCAGCACCAGGTGGCTGAACGGCCAGGCCCACAGGAGCTGCACACCGCCCGGCGTCGCCAGCAACGCAGCGGCCGTTCCGCCCAGCACCACCAGCGCCGCTCGGCTCTCCCAGGCCACCCGGGTGCGGTACGCCGGGCGCACGAAGGGGAAGAGCCGGGCCTGGAGCGCAATCGGCAGCAGCGCACAGAGCGTCGTGAAGCCCAGCTTGCCCAGCATCAGATGCTGGCCCGAAACCAACGCCAGATACAGCAACGGGTTTCCCGGCCAACCGTCCAGCAGTCCCGGCGCCCGGTTGATCTCGGGGTCCCGCTCGCGGTCCTGGGTGCTGCGGTGGTGCTCCCAGTGGAACTCGCGGAAGAAAGTGGGCGCTTGGAGCATGAGGAGCGCGCCCAGCCACAGGGCCACCCGATTGAGGCCGAGGCTTTCGAAGGCCGTCTCGTGCCCCGCTTCGTGCATCAGCGCGAAGAAGCCGGCCATGACTACGCCGCAGGCGGCCAGCGCCGCAATCCAGGCTGGGTTTCCGCGCGCCGCCAGGGCGACGCCGGCGCTTCCGGAAACGACCAGCAGGCCGATCTGCAGCGCGAAGCGCCGGACGCCGGGTCCGTCCCGGCGCGCCAGCAGGTCGCGGTCCGTGGTCCCCGGCATTGGGCCCGGCACGGTGTTCAGCCCACCGCGTCCAGCACCGTCTGCCGCGCCCACTTGTAGTCGGCCTTTCCGTTGGAAGCGCGTTGCACCTGGTCGGCCAGGACGATCTGCTTGGGGACCTTGTAGGCGGCCAGCTTGGTCCGCGTGAACTGGCGCAGGGCCTCCGGGTCCGCGTCGCACCCCGCTCGCAGGGACGCCACGGCCGTGACGCGCTGACCGAACTTCTCGTCGTCCACGCCGACCACCAGGCAGTCCACCACGTCCGGGTGCTGCTTCACCGCCTCTTCGACCTCTTCCGGGTAGACCTTCTCGCCGGCGGTGTTGATGCAGTTGGACCCGCGGCCCAGCAGTGTGAGGGTGCCGTCGGCCTCGACGAGCGCCCAGTCGCCGGGGAACGAGTAGCGCACCCCGTCGATGGTCTTGAAGGTCGCCTCGGACTTGGCCTCGTCCTTGTAGTAGCCGATGGGCACGGTGGCGCCGGCCGCGATCATGCCGGGCTCGCCGGAGCCCGGCTCCACCTCGCGTCCGTCCTCGGTGAAGACCTTGGTGGTGGGCGGCTTGGAGAACTTCGCCGTCTCTCCCACGTTTCCGCGGGTGGTGATTTGCGTCGCCATGCTGCCCTCGGTGCTGCCCATGGCGTCGATGAGTACGAACTCGCCCCACTCCAGAAGCTCCTGCTTCACCTCGGAGCTGAAGATCACGCCGGACGAGACGACGAGCTTCAGTGCCGACACGTCGTAGGGCGTCTCCCGATCGCGGGCCTCCTTGAGCGCGGTCAGCATCGGCCTCGCGAAGGCGTCGCCGACGATCACGATCTCGTTGGTGCGCTCGCGCTGTACGGTCTGCCACAGCTCGTGGGCGTCGAAGGAGCGCCCGGTCAGCGAGACGACCGATCCACCCGTGATGTGGGGGATCAGGACGCCGAGCCACATGCCGGTGCCGTGCATCATGGGACAGCCCGGCAGGGCGGTGAAGGCGCGCCCCTCCTCCCACAGCTTCGCCGCCAGGGACGGGATCTCATTCACTTCCGGCAGGCCCAGGCCCAGGATGGGAAAGCCGAGCTCAATGAAGCCCTGGAGTATCCCGCCCATGTTGTACATGACGCCCTTGGGCATTCCGGTGGTGCCGCCCGTGTACAGCATGTAGACGTCGTCTTCCGAGCGCTGCATGCGCTTGGCGGGATCGTGGCCGGCGATCAGGTCCTCGTAGCGGATGGCGCCCGGAATCGTCTCGCCGCCGTCGTCGACGGAGACCCACAGCTTCACGTCGGGGCAGCGCTCCATCACCTGGGCCACGCGCTCTCCCAGGCTGGAGTGGAACACCAGCGCCTCGGCGTCGGAGTTGTCGAGCAGGTAGTGCAACTCGTCGTCCAGGTAGCGGTAGTTGACGTTGATCGGCACGGCGCGCTGCTTGAAGGCGGCGAACTGGGACTCACAGTACTCGGCGGAGTTGTACAGGTAGAGGCCGACCTTGGCGTTGGCGCCGAGGCCCGCCTCGGCCAGGGCCGACGCCAGCCGCGCCGAGCGGCTCTCGTACTGGCTCCAGGTCCGTCGCGTGTCGCCGCACACCAGCGCCTCGCGGTCGCCGATCGTGTCGGCCAGTGCCTCCCAGAGGGTGGCGAAGTGCATCTCCATCGGGGGTCTCCTCGGCGCTGCGCGCGGGGGCATCGCCCCCGCGGACGAGCCCATCGTACTCCGGGCGGCCGGGCGGTGCGAAGGGCCTCAGGCCAGCCGGGCGAGGGCGTCCTCCAGGAGCGTTCCTACCTGTTCCGGGGTTCGGGCCACCCCGAATACGGCGTGGTCGGGCCGGATCAGGAAGGCGTGGATGCCGTGCTCGTCGAAGAACCCGCCATCGGGCCAGGTGACGGCGTGTCCCTCGAGCCGCTCCAGCGCCCGGCGGGCGGAGGCGTCCGGCTCTCCCCCCCGGAGCACGAGGCGGAAGCCCGGCCCGGTGACGTCGTCCAGCAGCCGCTCGGTCCCATCCACCGTCAGCCGGGGCTGGGGAGCCAGGGTGCCCACCAGCGCGTGGCGATCGGCTTCGGGCGTCTGGAGCAGGCCCTCGCCCAGGGGCGGAAGCGAGTTGAGCGTCGGCGGCGGCTCGCCGCGCTCGCGGGCTTCCAGCATGGTCTTGTCGCGCTGGCGCGCC
Organism: Deltaproteobacteria bacterium; assembly: GCA_019310195.1. Lineage (GTDB taxonomy): Bacteria > Myxococcota_A > UBA9160 > UBA9160 > JAFDET01 > JAFDET01. The sequence goes on along the minus strand of JAFDET010000142.1, from coordinate 3,298 downwards.
AGCGCCGGGTCCTGGGTGCAGATGATCCGGCCGGCGGCGATGGCCGCTTCGAGGAAGGTGCGCACGTGGGGTGCGCGCTCGCTGCCGTAGCTGGCCAGAAGCGCCGGGTCGGCTCCGCAACGCAGCACCCGGTCGAGCTTCCAGGACAGATTCAGGGCATCGCGGATGCCGGCGCACATGCCCTGGCCCAGGAAGGGCGGCGTCTGGTGGGCCGCGTCGCCGGCCAGCAGCACGCGCCCGCGCAGCCAATCCTTGGCGACGAGTGCATGGAAGCGATACTCGGCCGCGCGCACGATCTCGATGCTGTCCGGGTCGACCCAGGGGGCCATCAGCTCGCGCAGCCGCTCCGGCCGGACCATCTCCTCGCCCTTCTCGCCGGGCCGGAGCATGAACTCGAAGCGCTGCATGTCGTGGGCGCCGGCCACGATGGTGGTGGGCCGTGCGGGATCGCAGAACTGGATCACGGCGTCCCGAAGCTCCTTCGCGCCGCGAATGTCGACTACGACCCAGGGCTCGTCGAAGATCAGGTCCTCCAGCTCCAGGCCGGTCTTGCGGCGCACCAGGCTGTTGGCGCCGTCGCACCCCACCAGCCAGCGGGCGCGGACCCGCTCGACCTCGTGGCCGTGTCCCCGGATGTCCACCTCGAGCGTCTCGCCGTCCTCGCGAAAGTCCAGCACCTCGGTGCAGAGGCGCAGCTCGACGGACGGCTCGCCGGTCGCCTTCTCGCGCAGCACCTTCTCCAGGCTGGGCTGGTGGAACAGGTAGTCGGAGCGCCAGCCCTGGTCGGTGGGCTCGTCGGTGGGCACGTGAACCAGGACCTCGCGATCGGCGGTCCAGAACTCGCAGCACGAGATGGCGCGTAGGTGGGGAAGCAGCTCGTCGACGACTCCCAGCGTCTGGAAGATGCGCATCACCTCGGCGTCGAAGTGCACCGCGCGCGGAAGCTGGTAGACCTCGGCGTCGCGTTCGATGGCCAACACGCGGTGGCCGTGTCGCCCCAGCAGCGCGGCCAGGGTGGCGCCGGTGGGTCCGAAGCCGGCGATGATCACGTCGTAGGTGTTCACGGCTCGGCTGCCTCCCGCCTCAGCCGCGCCAGGGCAGGGTGTTGCCCAGGCCGTGATCGAGGTTCGAGCCGTCGTCGCCGGCGTTCAGGTGCTTGGGCGGCGTCTCGAAGGTCGCCTGAGGCGTGACCCGGACGACGACGCGCTTCTCCTTCTCGGCCATGGCCTGCACCGCCGGGCGTGCGGCCTCCGGCAGCGGCTGCCCGGACATCAGCTCGCCGACCTTCATCATCAGGTTCACCACGGCGTCCGGGTCGGTCTCGATCTTCGCTTTGCCGTAGACCACCAGGTAGGTGACGGGCCAGTTCTCATCCAGGACGCACAGCGAGACCTCGTCGTTGCGGCCCACGGCTTTGGCCTTGGCGCGGTCGGCCATCGTGGACACGAGCATGTCGTTTCCGTCCATCACGTAGTAGACGATCGACATGGACGGCGGTCCGGACTTTCGCGCGTAGCTGAACACGCAGGTCCGGTGGTCTCGGACGAACTGACGACGTTCCTCGGGGTTCATGGGAACTCTCCGGTTGGCGTTGGGTGTGCTCCGGGTCAGCCCCGCGGCGGGGGTCCCCACTGTACGCCCAGCACGGTGACGGGATCGTGGAGGCCCGGCTTCTCCGAGGCGTCGAAGAGATCGCCGTCGGTGAAGTGCTCCAGGATGTGGCCCCACGGGTCCTTCCAATAGTCGAAGACGTGGCTGCCCAGGATGTGTCGGCCGACGCCGTTCTCGTGGGTCCAGCCGGCGTCGCGCAGGTGATCGTGTCCCGCCATCACGGCATCGAAGTCTTCCACCTCGAAGGCGGCGTGCTCGAAGCCGGGCTCGCCGAGTCCCACACACAGAAGGGTGTGGTGGTCCACCGGGATGTCGCCGCGGTCGCAGCGCATGAAGGACGTGATGACGTTCTCGGGATCGCCCAGGTAGACATCGTCGCTGCGCAGCAGGCCGAAGTGCGACTCGTACCATTCGGCGCTGGCGCGGAAGTCGGCGACCCGGACCACCAGGTGGCCCAGCCGCTTGACCCGTGCGGGGCCGGCGGGAACCCGCTGCGCCTCCCGCAGACGCGCGCGCTGGGATCCCGTGTTGAGCGGTGCGGCGCGCTCGACGTCCAGGGGCTGCGCGGGCTCGCGCCCGTGCACCACCTCGACGGAGTAGCCGTCGGGATCGGTGAAGCGGACCCGGGCGCCGCCGCCCGGCTCGGCCACCGGCTCCACCGGCGAGGCCCCCTCCAGCTGGGCCACGGCGGCGAGGTCCTCGGCGCTGGCGGCCTGGAATGCCAGCCCGATGAAGCCCGGGTCGCCCCGCCGCGTCTCGTGAAGCCAGGGGTCGGCGTCGCTGCCGCGCATGTACAGGGCGTCGTCGCTGCGCGCCGCCCGGACCATGCCGAAGTCGGTCTGGAAGCGCTCCATCTCGTCCAGGTCCGGCGCGCTGAATCGCAGCCAGGCCAGATCGGCAACCTTGATCATCGTTTCTCCTCCTCGATCAACACGGGTGTCTTCTCAGTCCGATCCGACCAGCAGGTGCACGACGGCGTCGGCATGGGCCTCGACCATGGCGTCGTCCATGGGGTCCCTGCCGCTGAGCCGCCGGCACTCCGGGGCCTGATGGAAGATCAGGCCGACCGAGCCGGCCAGGATGTAGTGCAGGTGGAGCGGGTCCATGTCCGCGGGAATCCGTCCCAGGCCCCGGGCCCGTTCGGTCAGCTGCGTGATGGCCTGGTAGAGGGGCCGCACGTGCCGATCCACCAGCCACTCCAAGCGGGGCCCCTCGTGCTTGCCCTCCTCGTGCATCAAGCGCACGAACTCCGGGTTGCGGGCCACGAAGCGCACGTAGGCGCGGATCAGCAGCGCCAGGCGCTCGCGGTCTTCCAGCGAGTGGGCATCGCGGACCACGTCGCCCACGCCGCGTTCGAGCTCGGCGAAGGCGCGGTCCACGGCCTCGCGCCACAGGCCCTGCTTGTCGGCGAAGTAGTAGGGGATCAGGCCCAGGTTCACGCCCGCGGCGGCGGCGATCGCCCGGGTGGTGGCGCCGTCGAAGCCGCGCTCGGCGAAGGCCGCCAGGGCGGCGTCCAGGATTCTCTCCCGGGCGGGGGCGTCCTCCTTGCCGGAGGGTCGTGCGCGGCTGGCCTGGGGGGGGATCATGGCCGGGCCCTCCTTGGTCAACTGACCAAGGTCTTTTTATACACCCGACTAAGCGACTCCGCAAGGCCGCCGCTCGGCCCTAGCGGGGGGCTCGCGGCCGG
>JAFDET010000141.1 GCA_019310195.1 Deltaproteobacteria bacterium | reverse complement strand
GGTCTCCAGTCCGACGCCTTCGGGCACCGACGCCTGAAGCCGCGGCGGCACGACGCGCGCCCGCGCTACGCCGGCTTCGACCCGGATCTCGGGCCGCGACCCGTCCGCGGGGAAGATCAGCTTCACGAGCGAGCTGGGCTCGGGCCGGGCCCGGGTCTGCACGAACATGCCCAGGGTCGAGATATCTCGCACGATGGCGGGGTGTCGCTGGGAGCCGACGATCCGCTGGCAGATCAGTCGCTGGTGAGCCCGTTTCTGCCGGCGCTTCTCCACCCCGCGCTCTCCCCCCTGCAGCCCAGCAGCCTGCATCGGCGCTCTGGTCGGGTGGCTTGATCGGCGTCCGCGGCCGCTGCTGCCGGCCCGGCTGGAATACGGGCACGGGGCTTGCCATAGTAGACGTCCTCCATCGAGCTTCCGGTGCGGCGGGCGCCGGGATCCGCTCTTTCGCTTGCGCGAGGCCATCACCATGCCGATGAACGTCCAGCCCATCCCCACGCTCCCGGATCGTATCAACCAGATCCGGCACCTCACCGCGGAGATCGTGAACCGCGAGATCCTGCCGAACGAGAACCGGCTCTGGGCCTGGCGTCGTGAGGGCGTCACCGATGGCGATCGCCAGCAGGCACGGGAGCTTCGTGCCGACATCCGGGCCAAGGTGAAGCAGGCGGGCCTGTGGGCGCCGCATCTCCCGGAGGAGTACGGCGGCTGCGGCCTGAGCTTCCTCGAGCACGCCTACATGAACGAGGTGCTGGCCTACAGCCTGGGCGCGGCGTCGCTCTTCGGAGTGGTGGCGCCCAACTCCGGGAACCAGAAGATCCTGCTCAAGTACGGAACCGAAGAGCAGCGCCAGAAGTGGCTGGTGCCGCTGACCGAGGGCAAGCTCGAGTCGGGCTTCTCGATGACCGAGCCGGACACCGCCGGCTCCGATCCGCGTTCTCTCAAGACCACGGCTCGCCGGGACGGCGACCAGTGGGTCATCAACGGCCACAAGTGGTTCACCTCGAACGGAAAGCGGGCCGACTTCCTGATCGTGATGTGTCGCACCGACGATCCCGAGGGCCCGGCCGAGCAGAACGGCAAGATGACGCAGATCATCGTCCCCACGAACACGCCGGGCGTGAACATCGTGCGGGGGGTCGAGGTCTGGGGCCGGACCAGCGACCACAGCGAGATCATCTACGAGGACGTGCGCGTGCCCCTGGAGAACCAGCTGGGGAAGACCGGCTCCGGCCACCAGGCGGCGCAGGATCGGCTGGGCGCCGGCCGCGTGTACCACTGCATGAACTCGGTGGGCCAGATGTGGCGCGCCTTCGACCTGATGGTGCAGCGCACCATGACACGCGAGGTCCACGGCGGCCTGCTCGCGACCAAGCAGTTCGCCCAGGGCTTCATCGCCGACTCCTACATCGACATCCAGGCCGCGCGGCTGATGACCATCCACTGCGCCGAGAAGATGGACGGCGGCGGGGATGCGCGGACCGACATCTCCGCCATCAAGATCTTCGTGCCGGAAGCGTTCCATCGCGTCGCGGACCGGGCCATCCAGGTATGGGGGGCGGCCGGCGTCTCGGGCGACCTGCCCCTGGCCGCCATGTACCAGGGGGCGCGGACCCTGCGCCTGGCCGATGGGCCCGACGAGGTTCACAAGATCCTGATCGCGAAGAACGTGCTGAAGCACTACCGCGAAGGCGAGTCCTGGGACTTCGGGGGCTGAGACGCCTAGCGCCGGCTGCGTCCTCCGGCCAGCGCGACCAGGCCGCAGCCCAGGAGCAGGACGCTGGCCGGCTCCGGGATGCGGATCTCACCGATTCGCGTGGCTCCCGTACTCGCGACGTTGGCGAACTCCCGTGGGGTGGGCCCGGCGGCTGCGTTGTCCGACCACTCGGTCATTCCGAGACCGCCCAGGGCGAACAAGCCGAAGCTGCCCGAGGCATCGCCCGACGCAGAGAACTCCATCTCCAGCAGACCCGCCGCGGGAGCCACAGGGACGGCTACTCCGCCGCTGAAGGGGACGTTGGCGTCGAAGGCGAAGAGGGAGTCGTTGGTACTGGTCGTCGTCGAGATGGTGGTGCTCAGGCCGAAGTTGATCCCGGCGAGGAGGTAGCTGGCCGGCAGGGCCGCACTGAGGAAGCCGATCGTCCCCGTAGCTCCGGCGTCGGGGATCAGGATCAGGGTCGTCTGCCAGCCAGTGAGGTTGTCCGCGGCCGGCGGCACTGCATCGCTGTTGGTCACGCCTGCGACGATGCTCCCCCCGCCCACCTGTCCCGGACTCATGACGAGCGGGCTGTTGGTGACGAGATCCAGCGTGGCGCCCGCCGGTCCGGAGATCAGCAGCGTGCCGATGAGCAGCCCGAGGAATCGGATGGACATGGAGGTCTCCTGACGCGACTCATCTCGCTGGACGGGCCGCTCTCCCTGGTGTCTTGGTGGTTTTTGGGGCCTCGAAGTGTCGCCACTCGTTGCCCCCGGGGGAGAAGGACCCAGGCTCTTGCCCGGCCCGTCACGCACGTCTTGCTCCGGCATCCCACCCGTGCGCGCGCGGTCGATCCGGGCTTGGCGGGAGGAGGAGTCCAATGAGCGTACGAGAGCAAGTGCAGGCGGTGATCGACGGCATCCTCGCCGGCGACATTCTGGGTACCTTCGACCGCTACTACGCGGACGACGTGGTGATGAGCGAGAACGGGGCGGACGAGCGTGCCGGCAAAGCGGCCAACCGCGCCTACGAGGAAGCCTTCGTCAACGGGGTCGAGTTCCACGGTGCCTCGGTCGGAGCGGTGCTGGTGGACGGCGACCGCGCGGCCGTGGAGTGGACCTTCGATCTGACGCCCAAGGGTGGCGAGCGCGTGCAGCAGCGGCAGGTGGCCGTGCAGGAGTGGCGGGACGGCCAGATCGTACGAGAGACTTTCTACCATGGCTGAACGCCGTGAAGCGGCGCTGCTTTCGGCACCCTGCCCGGGCCGGGAGAGCGCATGAACAAGATCCGCGTTGCCACGTTCGCCGAGCTCGATCCTTCGAAGCCGGTGCACGCGCTGGTTGCCGATGTCGATCTCGTGATCGTTCGTTGGCCGGACGCCGACGAGGTCTCGGTGCTCTACGGCCGCTGCCTGCACCGCGGCGCCCTGCTCGCCGACGGCGAGATCCGGGGAGAGGACCTGGTCTGCGGCGTCCACGGCTGGGACTTCCGCTTTCGCACGGGCGTCTCGTCCTACTCCAACCAAGAGAAGCTGCACCGCTTCGGCCACTGGATCGAAGACGGTCAGGTGCTGGTGGACGAGGACGAGGTGCGCGAGTGGGAGCGCTGCCACCCTCAACCTTTCGACCGCAGCGCCTACCAGGGCGCCTACGCCGATCCCCACGGCACGCCGGACGAGCCCTACGCCGGCTGGATCGCCGAGATGGCCGAGCACGGGTTGGAGCGCGTGGGGCACCACGGCCGCGCGGACGCCATGGGAGTCCCTCGCAGCCAGCTGCCGGGCTGGGATGACATCCAGATCCTGACGGCGCAGCTGCACCGCGTGCCGCTCCTGGACGACGCGGAGGTGGGGAGCGATCTCGTCATCGGGCCCAACGCCGCGCGGCCGTTGCGGCTGGAGATCCCGCTCTTCGTCTCGGACATGAGCTACGGCGCGCTCTCCGAGGAGGCGAAGGTGGCTCTGGCCCGGGGCGCGGAGGCTGCCGGCAGCGGCATCTGTTCCGGCGAGGGCGGCATGCTGCCCGAGGAGCAGGCCGAGAACAGCCGTTACTTCTACGAGCTGGCTTCGGCGCGCTTCGGCTTCAACATGGAGCTGCTCAAGAAGGTGCAGGCCTTCCACTTCAAGTGCGGGCAGGGCGCCAAGACGGGAACCGGCGGGCACCTTCCCGGCCACAAGGTGATGGGCAAGATTGCCGAAGTCCGCGGGCTGCCCGAAGGAACCGCCGCCATCTCGCCCGCGCGCTTCCCGGAGTGGGAGCATGTGGACGACTTCCGCCGCTTCGCCGAGCAGGTGCGCGAAGCCACCGGGGGAATTCCGATCGGGTTCAAGCTGTCGGCCCAGCACGTGGAGCGCGACCTGGACGCGGCCCTCGAAGCAGGGGCCGACTACGTCATCCTCGACGGACGCGGCGGCGGAACGGGAGCCGCGCCGCTGATCTTCCGCAACAACATCAGTGTGCCCACGATTCCGGCGTTGGCCCGGGCGCGTCGCCACCTGGATGCGCGCGGGCGCGGCGACGTCACCCTGATTGCAACCGGTGGCCTGCGTGTGCCTTCGGACTTCGTCAAGGCCATGGCGCTCGGGGCCGACGGCATCGCCGTCTCCAACGCCGCGATCCAGGCCATCGGCTGCCTGGGCATGCGCGCCTGCCACACCAACAACTGCCCCGTGGGCATCGCGACCCAGCGCCCGGACCTGCGCGCGCGGCTGGAGGTGGACCTGGCCGCGAAGCGCCTGGCCCGCTTCCTGACCAGCGCGACGGAGCTGATGCGCGTGATGGCCCGGGCCTGCGGACACAGCCACCTGAACCAGCTCTCCCTCGACGACCTCACGACCTGGAAGCGCGACATGCACCACCTGACCGGCGTTCCCTACGGCGGCGTGCAGGCGTGAGCGAAGGGCCTCTCGTGATCTAGAGGCCGAGGTCTCGCGCGATCATGTCGCGTTGGAGCTCGCTGGATCCCTCACCGAGCTCGAAGACCTTGCAGTCGCGGTACAGACGCTGCACCGGCGACTCCGCCATGAAGCCCGCGGCGCCGTGGTAGTGCAGTGCGCGCTCGACGATCCGGGTGCAGGCCTCAGTGGCGTAGAGCTTGGCCATGGAGGCCTCGCGGCCGTGGGGCAGTCCCCGGTCCGCCGCGATCGCGGCGCGGTGGCAGAGCAGGCGCGAGGCCTCGATCTGCAGCGCCATGTCGGCAATCCCGAAGCGCACGGCCTGGAACGATCCGATCGGTTGGCCGAATTGCACGCGCTCGCGCGCGTGCACCAGCGTGGCATCGAGCGCCGCGCGCGCGACGCCGGAGGCGAAGGCGGCCGAGGCGATGCGGCCGAGTGTGAGCGTTCGCAGCACGTCCAGGAAGCCGCGGTTCTCGCGGCCGATGAGATGGGTCGCCGGAATGCGGCAGTCCTCGAAGACCAGCTCCGCCATCTCCGAAGCTCGCACGCCCAGCTTGGAAAGCGTGCCGGCCACGCGAAACCCCGCGCGGTCGCGTTCCACGAGGAAGAGAGAGAGCCCCTTGAGCCGCTGCTCGGGAGCCGTCGACGCGACGACCACCAGGAAGTCGGCGATCGGGCCATTGGTGATGAAGAGCTTCGAGCCGTTCAGGACGTAGTGATTGCCGTCGGCCACCGCGCGGGTGGCGATCGCCCCGGCGTCGGAGCCGGCTCCGGCCTCGGCGAAGGCCCAGGCTCCGATACGTTCACCGCGCAGCGCGGGCGCCAGCCACTCCCGCTGGAGCATCTCGGAGCCGAAGGCTTCCAGTGCGGCACAGGCCAGCGCGGTGTGCACGTAGAACCCCAGGGCGATGCCCGCAGAGCCGTAGGCGAGCTCCTCGCACAGCACGGCGTAATCCAGGTTGCTGCCGCCGGCCCCGCCCAGCTCCTCGGGAAAGCGCAGTCCCAGGTAGCCGAGGGACCCCAGCTTGGGGAACAGAGCGAGCGGGAAGCGCTCCTCCGCGTCGCACTGCGCCGCGATGGGCGCGATCTCCTTGGCAACGAACTCGCGCAGGCTGCGCTGGAGCTCGCGCTGCTCGTCGCTCAGGTAGAAGTCCGGCTCGGCCATGTCAGCGCCCCCGGAAGACCGGCGCGCGCTTCTCATCGAAGAAGGCCCGCACGCCCTCGCGGTGATCCTCGGTCTGGATGCAGTTCACCTGGGCGAAGACCTCGTAGTCGAACTCCGCGTCCCGGCCCAGATCCAGCGAGCGCCGAATGGCACGCTTGGTGAAGGCCAGGGCGATCGGCGGGCCGCTTCGCAGCCGCCCGGCCAGTGCGGCCACCTCTTCGTCCAGGCTCTCGGCCGCGGCTACCCGGTGGACGAGGCCCAGCGCCAGCGCCTCGTCCGCTCGCACGAGCCGCCCGGTCATCATCATCTCCGTCGCCACACCCAGGGGAACGAGCCGGGGCAGGTAGTAGCCGGCCGACATGTCGCAGCCGGCCAGCCCGATGCGCACGAAGGGGGCGCCCAGCCGGATGCCCTCGGCCGCCACGCGGAAGTCGCAGGCGATGGCCAGACCGAAGCCGCCGCCCACGGTATCTCCCTGGAGGCGCGCGATCACCGGGATGTCGAGGTCCGCGATGCGGCGCACGGGATCCAGATAGCGATTCACGATCGGTTCCCACTCGCTGGGCGCGCGCTCGACCATCTCCGCACGGTCGGCGCCCGCGCAGAAGGCGCGGCCCTGCGCGGCCAGGATCAGGACCCGATCGTCGCCTCGGCCGACGGCATCCAGGGCGTCCACCAGCGCCTCCAGCATTTCGAGGCTGAGGGCGTTCATGCGCTCCGGCTGGGCGAGGGTGATCGTTGCGATTCCGTCCTTGCTCTCGAGTCGCAGGGGTGCGGTCATGCTGCCTCCAGCGGGCGGAAGGCGTAGTCCACCTCCATCTCCGCCACGGTCCGGCCGTCGGGCCCCTGGAGTGCGACTTCGACCGTGAGCTCCGCGCGGCCCTCGCGGGAGAGCTCCTCGAGCACCCGCTCGACGTCTCTCTTGTCGACCCGTGCGAGCCCGTGCACGACACCGCGGGCCGGCAGCCGATAGTGGATCTCGGCGCGGCGCGCGAAGGGGAAGGCCCTGTCCAGGGTCTCCAGGCCGGCCGCAACTCCGGCCACGGTCTCGCCGAACGTGTAGAGGGTGCCGGCGTGGACGGTACCGGCCAGATTGCGAGTGGCGGCGCTGTCGGGAAGCGTCATGCGGACGTCGCCGTCGGCGGCGCGCTCGATCTGGAAGTCCAGATGCCGGGTGAAGGGGATCCGTGCGAGCACCGCGCGCATGGCCTCTGCGTCCACGCTCAGGCCTCCAGGCCGAAGGCGCGGATCGCATTCTCACGCACGATCTTCCGGTAGGCCGTCTCGGACACGCCCAGCTCGCGCAGCTCTTCCAGCGTACGGTCGAACGTGAGCAGCGGGTAGTCGGTGGCCCAGAGCACCTTGTCCTGGCCGTAGCCGTTGGCGAACTTGACGAACGACTCCGGCCAGTGCTTCGGCGTGCGCGCGCTGGTCTCCACGTACACGTTGGGGTGCTTCCAGGCCAGGATCATCATCTCTTCGTGCCAGGGCTGGCCCAGGTGGCAGCCCAGGATCACCAGCTCGGGGAAGGCGAGGGCGACCTCGTCCAGGTAGATGGGACGCCCCGCTTCGGAGGGAAGCAGCGGGCCCGTGTGCCCCACCTGGATCGCGACCGGCAGCCCCAGCTCCACGCACTTGGCGTAGACGGGCCAGTACATCTTCTGATTGGGCGGAGCCCCGACCATGCCGTCCCCGTAGGCGTACGGCTCGAGGCGAAGTCCTCGGAGCCCCAGCTCCCGGGCCAGACGTTCGATCTCGCGGACCACGTCCATGGGCTTGCCCCGTGGATCGACGGTGCCGACACCGGTAAAGCGGTCGGGGTGCTTGGCGCAGATCTCCGCGACCTCTTCGTTGGTGATGATCTCCACGTCGCCGTAGCCGAAGGCCGAGAGCATCAGCCGCTCGACGCCCGCGGCGTCCATGTGATCGAGCATCTCCTCGGCCGTCATTCCCCGCTCGAAGAGCTCGAGCGTGCCGTAGCGCTTGAAGATGTGGATGAACTCCGCAGGCCAGCGATCGATGGTGCCGGGCGGCACCAGGGTGGCCCAGGCGTCGATGGCTCCGACCGTCTCTCCCATTTCGACTCCTCCAGGGCGCGTGGGCAGGTCTCGCGCCTCGATCTCATGGTTCTGAATAACAAGTGGACAAATATACGTCAACTGTTAATATGCCCCGCACCATGAGCAATGCCCAGCACGCCCCCGGCGCTCCGGGGGGGACCCGCGACGCCATCCTGGAGGCCGCACGACGGCGTTTCCTGCGCTTCGGGGCGCCCAAGACCACCATGGACGAGGTGGCGCGGGAGGCCGGCTGCTCCCGAACCACGCTGTACTCCCACTTCCGCAACAAGGACGACTTGTACGGGCGGCTCCTGGAGCAGGACGCCGAGGCCTTCATCCGCGAGGGGCGCGCGGTGCGGGAGAGCGAGGGCGGGGCGGGCCGCAAGATCCGCCGCATCGTGGACCTGACCCGGCGCACCTACGCCCGCAATCACCTGATGCGGCTTGCCCTGGTCGGCGACGCCGAGATGAGCCTCCCGCCGGTCGCCCACGCGTTCACCCGGGA
>JAFDET010000140.1 GCA_019310195.1 Deltaproteobacteria bacterium | reverse complement strand
ACGGCCGCCGTCTGGCGCCGCCGGGTGGCCTCGGAGCTCGCAGCGCTCCAGACGGCATCGGTTGCCAACTGGCAGCTCGCGCCCAGCGAGCTGCGACTCTGTGCGCTGGCAGCGCTCGCCGGCCGCGAGTGACGCGCCCACCTGCCGACGACACCACCGCACTTGCGACGCGTTGTTTCTCACGGAGGGCTAGGCTCCGCTGCCGTGGGCGATGTGCGCGAGCGCCGGGTTCCGGGGTCGCAGCCCGGAATCGAGATCGCCGTCCTCGACTGGGGCGGGAGTGGCCCGCTGGCTCTGCTGCACCACGCCAACGGTTTCTGCGCCGGACAGTGGCCCGCTGGCTCTGCTGCACCACGCCAACGGTTTCTGCGCCGGACTCTGGGACGAAGTGGCGGTGGGGCTCCGCAGGCGCTTCCGGGTCCTGGCCATCGACGCGCGCGGGCACGGCGACTCCTCCAAGCCCGAGTCGCCCGAGGCCTACGCCTGGCACCACTTCGTAGAGGACCTGGCGTGCGTGGGCCGTCGGCTGGCCGATGACGAGGGCGGGGGGTGCATCGGCCTGGGCATCGGCCACTCCTTCGGCGGCGCCGCGCTGCTCACGGCTGCGGCCCGGAGCCCCGACCTTTTCGAGTCGCTGCTGTTGCTGGATCCCGTCCTGATCGGGAACCTTCCGCGACCCGCGGTTCCCAAGGGCATCGCGCCGGGTCCCCTGCTCGCAGAGCGTACGCGGCGGCGCAGGGCGGTGTGGCCGTCGCGCGCGGAAGCGCTGGAAGCCTGGGAGAACCACGCCTTCTTCGTGGCCTGGACGCCCGAGGCGCGCGAGCTGTACGCGCGCTGGGGCCTGCGAGAGCGCCCCGACGGCCAGGTGGAGCTCAAGTGTCCGCCCGCGCTGGAGGCCGCGGTCTTCGAGAACGGGGGCACGCTCTTCCCACTGGAGGAGGTGCACCGTATTCAGGCGCCGACGCTCTTCGTGCACGCCGACCGGGGAACCTTCTCCCTCGAACCCTACCGACTCCTGGCCGAGCGCATGCCCCGCGCAAGCGTCGAATCCCACGGCCTGGGGCACCTGATGGTCATGGAGGATCCGCGGGCCGTCGTCGAGATCGCGCTTTCCTTCGCCGATGCCGCTCAGGACTCGACGGGGTAGCCGCGCGAGGTCCAGCCCGCCCAGCCCTCGGCCAGGGACACCACGCGGGTGAATCCCATCTCCTGGAGGGTGCGCGCGGCCAGCGCGCTGCGGTTGCCGCCGCCGCAGTAGAGGATCAGCGGGCGCGTGCGCTCGGCCAGCCACGGGTCGCGCTTGGGGTGGACCAGGTCGGCCTTCACCTCCAGGAAGCCGCGGGGCACCAGACGTGCACCGGGAATCCGGCCCACCGCGAACTCGTCGGGCTCGCGCACGTCGACGAAGTGCCAGCCCTCTCGGGCTTGCAGGATGCGCAGACCTTCCTCGGCGCGGATCTCTTCCACCACGGCGAGCGCCTCGCGCACGAAGTCGTCCAGGCTCCGGGACACGCCTCAGCGTTCCTCGCGGACCCAGTCGCCGCTGCGGCCGCCGCTCTTGCGCAGCAGTCGCACGTCTTCGATGCGCATCCCGCGGTCCACGGCCTTGCACATGTCGTAGATCGTGAGCGCGGCCACGGAGACCGCGGTCAGCGCCTCCATCTCGACGCCCGTCCTGCCTGTCGTGCGCGCCAGTGCGCGGATCTCGACGCAGCTCTGCTCCGGGTCGGGCCGCGCCGTCACCTGCACGTCGCTCAGCGCGATCGGGTGGCAGAGGGGGACCAGCTCGCTGGTGCGCTTCGCGGCCATTACGCCGGCCAGCTCCGCCACGGTCAGCACGTCGCCCTTGGCCACGTCGCCGGCGACGACCAGGGCCAGCGTCTCGGGCAGCATGCGCACCCGGCCGGCCGCCTCGGCTTCGCGCGTCGTCTCCGGCTTGTCCGAGACATCCACCATCCTGGCTCGGCCTTCGGCGTCCAGGTGGGTCAGGCGCGGCGCGGCGTCGGGCTTGGCCATTCAGCGCACCGTGATGCCGCCGTCTACGGGGATGACGGTCCCCGTGACGTAGGCCCCGGCTCGTGACGCAAGGTAGATGGCTACGCCCGCCATGTCCTCGGGCTCGCCGATGCGACCCATGGGGCACGAGGCGACGATGCCGTCGTGGAAGCGCTCCAGGGTGGCGGCCATCATCTTGCTCTCGAAGGGGCCGGGCGCCACCGCGTTCACCGTGATGCTCGGAGCCAACTTCGCCGCCAGGTGGCGCGTCAGCTGGTGCACGGCCGCCTTGCTTGCAGAGTAGGCGTAGACCTCCAGCAGGGGCGCCCGCAGGCCGTCGATGGAGCCGATGTTGATGACCCGGGCGGGGTCGCCCGGCGCCGAGCCCTTCTCCAGCAGGGGCAGGCAGGCGCGGGTCAGGTGGAAGATGGCCTTGACGTTCAGGGCCAGCACCTTGTCCCAGGCCTCGTCCGGGTACTCGGCCAGGGGCGCGCCCCAGTTGGCGCCTGCGTTGTTGACCAGCACGTGCAGCTCGGACTCGCGATCGGCCAGCGCTGCAGCGAGCCCGTCGTTGCCGGCCTGGGTCGAGAGGTCCGCCGGCAGCGCGATGCAGGTGCCCGACTTGGAGAGCTCCGTCGCCACCTGGTTGCAGACATCCGCTTTGCGCGACGAGATGTAGACCCGCGCGCCTCCCTCGACGAAGCCGCGCGCGATCATCAGCCCGATGCCGCGTGAGCCTCCGGTCACGCACACCACCTTGTTCCGTACCGAGAAGAGATCCTGCATGTTCACTTCGCCCTCGCGATGAAGTCCGCCATCACCCGGGCCAGCTCCGGTCCACAGTCCTCTTGCAGGAAGTGGCCGCCGCCTTGGATGGTGGTGTGCGGCTCCATGGGTCACCTCGTCCCACCCGCCCGCGCAAGGGATAGCGCAGGCGGAGGGGAGGGCGCCTATCCCGCTTACCTGGAGCGCTTACCTGGAGCGCTTACATGGAGTCCAGGATGGCCGTGCGCTTGGCCTGGAACTCTTCCTCGCTGATCAGCCCCTCGTCCAGCAGCGCCTTGAGCTTGCGCAGCCGCGTCGTCGGGTCGTCGGCCGGCGCAGCGGCCGGGGCGGGGTCCGGGTTCAGGTCCAAGGTCCGGGTCTCCGGCGGCGGCGGGATGTCGTCGGCCGCGTCGGTCAGGTCCAGCGCGTCGTCCATCTCGAACTGCATGTCGTTCAGGCTGTCTTCCAGCTCGCGCATCTGGAAGCCCTGCTGCACCTCATCTCCGACCACGAAGGCCTGGCCGCCCGAGCCGCGCTCGGGCTCGATCACGAACTCCTCGTCCGGAGGCGCCGTGTCGGACAGCCCCAGCATGGTGGCGTTCGCGTCCTGGCCCTGGGGCATCATTCCCATGGTCTTGAGATGCGAGACGAAGTCCGCCTTGAGGCCCAGCTTCGCGGGATGCTCCTCGCTCTGGCACAACTCCAGCTGGAGCTTGCCCACCGCGATTACGTCCCCGGGCTTGAACGGGGCCTTCTGGGAGACGCGCTTTCCGTTCACGAAGGTGCCATTGCCCGTGCGGTAGTCGCCGACCTCGAAGCGGCCGTTCTCGTTGGTGAGGTGGGCGTGCTTTCGCGACACCTCCTCGTCGTCGAGGGCCAGGTCGTTTTCCGGCGAGCGACCGATGGACAGGGTCCGCGTGTCCCAGACCAGGATCCGGCTGGGCTGCTCCGTGTTCTTCAGGATGAAGTAGAGATGGGCCATGATGCGCTCCGCGGCGATACGCCCTGGCATATCGGCAGAACGCTCGCGAGTCTGAGTGGCTTCGGTGACGGCAGGGGCCCCTCGCACGCACGCAACGGCTGCTGCAAGCGTGCGGAAGCAGGGGGTTTCCAGGGGCCGGTACCGCATGCCCGCGGGGTCCCGGGGGGGATCGCGCCCGTTTGACAGGCTTCGAGCGGTTCACAGCATTCGCATCAGCGCGGGAGGGATCTCGCGCGTGGGAGGTTCGATTCATGCGACTGCTTTCCTACGACCCTTGGAATGCGCTCCAGCATCTCCAGACGGAGATCGAGCGTGCCTTCGAGCAGCCTCACGGCTTCGGCTTGTCGGGCCGTGGCGCCTTCCCTCCGGTGAACGTGTTCCGTGGGAAGGACGGCTACGTGGCCCGGTTCGAGGTGCCCGGGCTGGCCCCGGAGGATCTGTCGATCGAGACCCACGGCCGCACGCTGACCGTATCGGGCAAGCGCGAGACGCCCGAGCCCGCGGAGGGCAGCATCCACCGGCGCGAGTGCTGGACGGGAGAGTTCTCCCGCTCGCTGCAGCTCCCCGAGGACGCCGCCACCGGAAACGCCAGCGCGGAGTGCAAGCATGGCGTGCTCACCGTGAGCATTCCCCACCGCGAGGAAGCTCGGCCGCGCCGCATCAGCGTGCAGGCCAGCTAGGAGGAACGAGTCATGGCGAAGGACGTCAGCGTCAAGCAGCCCGCAGCCCAGGAGGGAACCCGCCCGGGCCGCACCTACCAGCCCAACGTGGATATCGGTGAGCGCCAGGATGCCGTCTGGATGTCCGTGGATCTGCCGGGCGTGGACGAGAAGAGCGTGGAGGTGGGCCTTCACGACGGTGTCCTCACCATCGAGGGCAACGTGTCGTTGGCCGACTACGAGGATCTCCAGCCGCTCTACTCCGAGTACAACGTGGGCAACTTCGAGCGCAGCTTCCGCGTGTCGAACCGCCTCGATCCCAAGGGCATCGAGGCGCGCATCGAGAACGGCGTGCTGCACCTGCTCCTGCCCAGGGCCGAGGATGCCCGTCCGCGAACCATCGCGGTGCGGGCGGGGTGAGCGCCGCGGGCATCGGGCCCGACGCGCCTGACGCCCGCAGCGCCGCAACGAGATGAAGGATCTCTACGGGATCCTGGAGGTGCCGCGCGAGGCCGACGCGGAGGCGATCCGCAAGGCCTACCGGGGTCTCGCGCGCCGCTCCCATCCGGACCTGAATCCGGGCGACGCCGCCGCGGAGCAGCGCTTCAAGGAGATCTCCGAGGCCTACGCCGTTCTCTCCGACGAGGACAAGCGGCGCAGCTACGACGAGTTCGGCGAGGCGTCACTGGAGTCGGGCTTCGATCCCGAGGCCGCGCGGCGCATGCGCGAGGCATTCGGCGCCCGCTTCGGTGGGCCCGGAGCCGGCCATGCGGGTGACGCGTACTCGTTCGGCGACTTGGACGACGTGCTCTCCGGCCTCTTCGGCGGAACGGCCCGTGGGTCCGATCCGCGTCATCCGGGCTTCGCCATGCGCGGCGCCGACGTTCAGGCGGAGCTGGAGCTCGACTTCCTGGAAGCCGCCTGCGGCGGCGAGAAGCGCCTGCACCTGGCACGGCCGTCGGCCGACGGGGGTGTGGTGCAGGACGTGGTGACCGTGCGGATTCCGCCGGGCGTGGCCGACGGCGGACGTATCCGCCTGCGGGGCAAGGGAGGGACGGGCCTGGGCGGCGGGCCCGCCGGCGACCTCTACGCCCACGTGCGCGTGCGACCCCATGCCTTCTTTCGCCGCGAGGGCCGCGACCTCTACCTGACGCTGCCGGTGACCCTCAGTGAGGCCGTGCTGGGGGCCAAGGTGGAGGTACCCACTCTCGACGGGCGGGCCACGGTGACCATTCCGCCGGGCACCGACGGCGGCGCGCGCCTGCGGCTGAAGGGCAAGGGGGTGCCGTCGCCCAGCGGTGCCGCGTCCGGTGACCTGTACGCCGAGGTGCGGATTCGCGTCCCGCGCGACCTGGACGACGACGCGCGCAGCGACGTGGAGCGCATGGCGCGCTTCGAGCCGGAGTCGCCCCGCGAGGAGCTCTTCCGGTGAAGCGCGTGGGCATCGTGGAGGTGATGCGTTTCCTGGACGCCGACGACGGCGACTGGTTCACGGAGCTGCGCCGTGAGGGCCTCTTCCCCGAAGAGGAGCTGACGCCCGATCAGGCCGACGATCTGCGCCTGGCGGCCCTCCTGATGCGCGAGCTGGGCGTGAACCCGGCCGGCGTCGACGTCGCCCTGCACCTGAGACGCCGCCTGCTGTGTCTCGAGGAGCGCATGCGCACCGTGCTGCGTGAGCTGGTGGAGTCGGGCCGCGGTCTCGACGGAGATCGAACCCGCCGCTAGCGTTCGCCTTTCCACCGGGGAGGCGCATCATGGCATCCGTCGTCGGCAACTGGGCTGAAGTCATCCGGACCCAGAACCTTTCCAGCGACAAGGAGATGGATGCCGTCTCCCGCTGGCTCCTGATTACACGGGCCAGCGTCTTCCCGATGACCCTGACGTCGGCCCTGGTGGGCGGGCTTCTGGCCCTGGCCGGTCCCACACCCGTCACGCTGTACTGGCTCTACTTCGCCGAGGCGTTGGTGGGCGTGCTGCTGGCCCACGCGGCCAACAACATGATCAACGACTACTTCGACCTGGCCGGTGGAGTGGACTCCGACGACTACGTGCGCGGCCAATATGCGCCGCACCCGATCCTCTCGGGCTTGATCTCCAAGGGCGGATTGGTGACGGCAATCGCCCTGGTCAACCTGGTCGACCTGGCCATCCTGGTGCACTTGACCTCGGTGTGGGGCTGGCCGGTGGCCGCGTTCGCCCTGTCCGGGCTCTTCATCAGCGTCTTCTATGTGGCGCCCCCGCTGAAGCTCAAGCACCGCGGGCTCGGTGAGCCGGGCGTGTTCATCGTGTGGGGCCCGCTGATGATCGCCGGCACCTTCTTCGTGTCGACGGGGCAGCTTCCGCCCTGGGTGTGGGCGGCCAGCATCCCCTACGCAATTCTCGTGACCACGGTCCTGTTCGGCAAGCACGTGGACAAGCTGCCCGCGGACACCGCCAGGGGGATCCACACGCTGCCGGTGATCCTGGGCGACGAGCGCGCTCGCTGGATCAGCCAGGTGTTGATGGTCTCGTTCTTCGTCGCGGTGGGGCTGCTGGTGCTGACCGGGACCTTCGGCGTCTGGACACTGCTGTCGTTCGGGGCCGTGCCGCGCCTGCTGAAGGTGATCAAGGTGTTCGGGCAGCCGCCGCCCGAGTCAGCGCCGCCGGGCTACCCGATCTGGCCGCTCTGGTACGTGGCCTGGGCCTTCACCCTCACCCGTCTCGCGGGGGGGCTGCTGATCCTGGGTCTGATCGCGAACGCGGTCTACCCGATCTTCCTCTGACTGGACGGGCCCGCAGGCGAGCTATGCTCGGCGGGCGATGCCGGACCTCCCCCCGACTCCGCCTGCCCGGCCGCATCGCGCGCCCGATCCGGTGGCGCCCCTGCGCAGCGGCGATCCCCAAGCTTTCGAGGGCTTCTACGCCCGCTACTTCCCGCGGGTGCTCGCCTTCGCGCGATGCCGGGCCTCGAGCGAACGCGGCGCCGAGAAGCTGACCGAGGCCATCCTCGAGGAGGCGATCCGGATGCTGGTGCGGGGCGCTCCTGGGAATTTCCTCGACGCCCTGGTGATGGAGGCGGCCCGCCGTCTGGAGAAGCACGGGCGCTGAGCCGAGTCCCGCCCCCAGGGGTGGGCGGATCCCGAGCGCCGGCGTGGTAGCCTCGCCGGCCGTGAGCGCGATTCCCTGGTCCGAAATCGACACGATCTTCCTCGACGCGGGCAACACGCTCGTTTCCATGGACTTTGCCTGGGTCGTGCGCGAGCTGACCGAACGCGGGGTTGCCTGCGAGGTGGAGGACGTGCAGCGGGCCGAGGCCGCCGCGCGCCCGGCGGTGTCCGAGGCGGTGAGTCACGCGGGGCGCACCGAGGGCGACGACGCTTTTGCGTTCCTCCTGCGCACGCTGCTGGGCCGCCTGGATGCGGCGTCCCATCTGGATGAGGAGCGGCGCGCAGTGCTCGCGCGCGAGCTGGCGCCGGTGCTGCGTTCCGGCGGCTCCCTGCAGCTGTGGCGCTGGGTCATGCCCCGGGTGCCGGAGGCGCTGCGGGCGCTGCGGGTCCTGGGGCTTCGACTCGTGGTGGTCAGCAACTCGGACGGATCGGTCGAGGAGATCCTCACGCAGCTCGAGCTGCGTGAGCACTTCGAGCACGTAGTGGACTCGCACCGGGTCGGCTTCGAGAAGCCCGACCCGCGCATCTTCCATCACGCCCTGGAAGCGTCGGGCGCCCGACCCGAGCGCACTCTCCACGTGGGCGACATCTATCACGCCGACGTATCCGGGGCGCGGGCAGCGGGCGTCCATCCGCTGCTCCTGGACCCCTTCGGCGACTGGCCCGAGGTGGACTGCGAGCGCGCCGAGGACGTCTTCCACCTGGCCGAGCGCCTACGTGCGTTCAGGGACGTTCCTGCATAACTGCAGCCAGTGCCACTCCTGCACAGAGGGACGTTCCTGCGTAACTGCACGGAGTGCCACTCCTGGAGGTGCATGCCCCCGCACCGCTTTCCTCGAACCGACGCGTGCGCAGGTCTGGTACTGCGTGCAGTTATGCAGGAACGTCCCTGAATGCAGGTCTGGCACTATGTGCAGTCAGGCCAGGGCGCTGGGGCGGGCCCCAGTCCACCGGGATGTAGAGGCACTCCTCCAGCCGGCCTAGCCACACCCCGATCTCGGCGCGCTCCAGGGGCGTGGCGCCCAGTAGCGGCGGCTGTGGGTGGAGTTCTTCCAGGTAGCGGATGATCGCCATGGACTCGGCGAGCGCGGTGCCGTCGTCGAG
>JAFDET010000381.1 GCA_019310195.1 Deltaproteobacteria bacterium | reverse complement strand
GCGCGGAGCGTCGGAGGACTTGTAGCGGTAGGTGATCAGGTTGATGCCGCGGGCGTCGAAGGGTGCGGTCACCTCGATCCCGAAGGCGCTCTTGCGGCGCTCCTTGCGGAAGAGATCGCCGTCCTGCTTCTCCAGCAGGTCGGCCTCCACCCGGTGGGAGAGTAGAACGGTGCGCGACGTGCCCTCGTAGTAGAGCGGCAGCTGCTCACCGCGGTCCCAGTACGAGTAGAAGAACTTGGAGGCGGAGCCGTCGCCCTCCCACTGGTAGTCGAAGTTCCAGATGATCTTTGCGCCCGCCTGGGGGTCGCCCATGCAGTCGATGCCCTCCATGGGAAAGGGCTGGCCGGCGGTGTAGTTCTCCAGGCTACCGTCGGGGCCGATGCGCGCCGTCTCCTTGTAGGTCTCGGTGGCGGCCTCGTACTCCTTGGCCGGCGTGTAGTCGGCGAAGAAGGGACCGATCTCCAGGCGCATGCCTTCGTAGAAGAAGAAGTCGCGGTTCCCCCAGAACTCGGGCGGCAGGTACGGCTTGAGGGAGTCGATCCGGTCGAAGTCGACGACGTCGCCTTCCTTGAACGCCGGGCCGACGACGCCCGCGTCCTCCTGGGCGGCGGCGGCGCCCGCAAGCAGGAGCGTGAGGAGTGCTGCGCATGCGATCCCGAACTTCGTCATCGTGATTTCCCCTTCTTCTCCTGGATCGCCGACAAGGCGTCCCTTGGCCAGCAGCTCCGTCCAGGGTCCGAGTCACCTTGGACGCTAGCAGCACGACGGCCTGTCACCTCGCCGACAGGCCTCGCGCGGAGGGTCGATCCAGGGGGCTCTCGGGGTCTGGGACGTCAACGCAGAGCAGCCATGCCCCCCCCCGGGGGGGGGCATCCGTATGCGGGACGGCGTGCGTTCGCTGCGGAATGTGGGGCTGACTTCGCTGGGATCGTCCGGAGAGAGAGGCGGTCCTTCGAAGTGCCGGTCGATCGCTCCGCTGGAGGCCAAGCGGGTCGCGGGCCCTAGGCGTGGGTCGACCGGTCGGGCTCGCCGATTTCGTGGCTGAGCCGTGCCAGCTCGCCCGCCAGGAACCGTTCCAGCAGCCGGATGAGCTGGAGGAAGTACGCCGCGGGCTTCTGGTCCTCCAGCCGCTCGCGCAGCTTCGAAACCCAACGCCCCGGGTGTCGCGCCAGGAAGTCCCGCTGCGCGCGCTGGTAGGGCCCTGCGTCGCCGTTCCGGGGGACCTCCTGCGCTTCCTGGAAGGCCAGGTAATGCAGGAACTCGAGCTGGGTGGTCAGGTGATCGGGGAGCTCGCGCGGATCGTCGGAGAGCGTGAGGCCGAAGTGGTTGTAGAAGCGGACCGCCTCCTCCATGGTCTTCATGCGCGCGCCGAAGTAGAGGCCGCCGTAGAGGGGGCAGGGCGGCCCCGAGGCGCCCACGTCGAAGAGCCGGCTGAACTCCACGGCCAGGTCATCTTCCCCGTCGCCGGCATCGCGCAGGGCAGCCCAGTCGGCGTCCTGGACCAGGGATTCGTCCAAGGTGCTCAGCACCTCGCACAGGGCGTCGGACAGGGCCCCCGATTGGATCGCCTGGCACAGGTCGTCCTCGGGGTAGGACAGCGCGGTGCAGAAGAGCTGATACGCGCGGCTGCGCTCGCCTGCGAGGATCTCCTGGCGCCGTGCGGGATCGACGGATGTGCCGGCGGTCATGCCGTGCTCCCTCCCTGGGCGGCCGACGGGACGCGCTCGACCTCGATGGTTCCGCCGCGCGGCGAGTGGCTCGGCGCGCCGTAGATCATCCGGTAGTGGATCTGCCCGTAGCCGCCCGCCAGGTGCAGCGCCTTCCACGGCGCCGCCACCGGCTCCGCCTGGCCCTTCCAGTTCTTGAACTGGTAGGGCTCCCAGGCGTGGTAGATCACCACCTGGCCCGGCTGCACGATGCCGGCCAGCTTGGCGATGGCCTCGAACTCGCCGTTGTCGTTGTACACACGCACGCGGTCTCCGTCGCCGATCCCCCGCGCCGCCGCGTCGCGATTGGACATCCAGAGTGCGGGCTCGCCGCGCTGGAGCCGAAGCATCAGAGGGGAGTCGCGCCAGGTGGCGTGGATGGACCAGCGCGTGTGGCCCCCGGTGAGGCGCAGCGGGTAGTCGCCGCCGGCCCGGGGCGGGTCCTTGTGCACGGGCAGGGTCTCGCCCACCTCCTCGTACCAGGCGTGGTCGATCAGGAACTGCTGGCGGCCCGTGAGCGTCGGCCAGATCTCCTTCTTCTCGACCATGCGCGCATGGGGGTAGAGCGTCTTGCCCGGCTTGAAGTCGGTGGCGACGGCGTAGAGCGGGTTCCAGCCGCCGCTGGCCTTGACGATGGGGAGCATGCCGGTGGCCTTGGAGGCTTCGAGGCCCAGCTTGCCGGTGGAGGAGGTCAGGCGCAGCAGCTTGTCGAGGACGCTCTTGGGGTCGCCCTCGAAGAGCTTGCCCTTGTCGCTCCACATGTCGTAGGTCTTGGCCAGGTTCACGTCGCCGCCCACGCTGTCGCGCACCACCGAGACGCCGCGTTCCTTGGCCCGCTCCTGGATCC
>JAFDET010000139.1 GCA_019310195.1 Deltaproteobacteria bacterium | reverse complement strand
CTTCGTCCGCCACCGCGTCGGGAAGCTTCGGCGGGCCCAACGCCGTCGGCAGCCAGCTGGAGGAGGGCGAGCAGGAGAAGGATCCGTTCTTTGCCCTGGACCTCCTGCAGCCGTATCTGGACTGGAAGGCGAAGGTCCGCGAGAAGACCGGGATCCACTTCGGCGGCGACTACAGCTCCCTCGGCTCCTGGGCGAGCGACAGCCTCGGCGACGACGGGGCCGCCGCTGGGATGGTCCGCTTCTTCGGCTCCTGGGACCTGGTGGACCGGGACGGCGATCATCCGGGCGCGTTCGTGTGGAAGGTCGAGCACCGACACGGCTATACGGACGTTCCCCCGAGCGGGCTCGGCTTCGAGGCGGGCTACGTGGGGCTCCTGGGGCCGCCCTTCAGCGACCAGGGCTGGCGCACGACGAACCTGTACTGGAGGCAACGCTTCGCCAAGGGCCGCTTCGCCGTGACGGCAGGCTTCCTGGACTCCACGGACTACGTCGACGCCTACGCGATGGCGAGCCCCTGGCTCCACTTCACGAACCTGGCCTTCAGCACGGGCAGCGCCTCCATCGCGCTTCCCAACGACGCCATGTTGGGCATTGCGGCGGGCGGGATGCTGACGGAGAACCTCTACGCGATCGCCGGGTTCGGGGACGCCAACGGCGACCCCGAGGATCCTTTCGACGGGTTCGAGAGCTTCTTCAAGGACAACGAGTATTTCAAGAGCTTCGAGATCGGCTGGAGCCGCTCCCACGAGCGCCTGCTGCTCGACAACGTGCACGTCACGCTCTGGCACGTGGACTCACGCGAGGCTGCCGCCACGCCCAGCGGCTGGGGCGTGAACCTCTCGGCCTCGACGTACGTCGACGACCGCTGGATGCTCTTCCTGCGCGCGGGCTGGGCGAAGGATGGAGGCAGCCTCCTCGACCGCTCCGTCAGTGCGGGGATCGGCTACCAAGTTGTCCCAGGGCGCGGGCTGCTCGGCGCAGCCGTGAACTGGGGCCGGCCGAACAAGGACACCTTCGGCCCGGGACTCGGCAGCCAGTGGACCTTCGAAGCCTTCTACCGCTGGCAGGTACTCAAGCAGCTGGCGATCACTCCGGACGTCCAGCTTCTCGTCGATCCGGCCCAGAATCCAGACAAGAGCGTCATCTGGATCCTCGGCCTGCGACTGAGGTACGCACTGTAGCGTCAGGCGTTCGCGCACAGTACCCGTAGCCCCACCGAGGTGGAGCGCACGCCCTGCTAATGGCGCGCAAGCCCGAGCCGACGGGAATCGCGTCGGTGATCGGAGCCGACGAGGGCGCGCAGCGAGCCGAAGGCGAGCGAAGAGCGGGCCCCTGCAAAGAATGGCCGGAGGTGGACTGTAAGCCGGGTTCTGTCGCGGCCCGAGGTTACCCTCGGGCCGGAGAGGATCATTCATCTAGGCGACGCGTTGCCGCGCCGCTCCAGCACTCTCACCCGCGCACTCCCGCGTTGCCGCGATTCGGACGGGCCGTCCTCGACAGTGCGCCTATTCGAGCTTGCTCCGGGAGGGGTTTGCCCCGCCGCCGGTCACCCGGCTGTCGCGCGTGGGCTCTTACCCCACGATTTCACCCTTGCCTGTGCCTCCTCCGAGGGCCCTCTCTCACAAGGGCCCTCAGGATCACGGGCCATCGGCGGTGTGGTTTCTGCGGCACTTTCCCTCGGGTCGCCCCGGGTCGCCGTTAACGACCTCCCTGTCCTGTGGAGCCCGGACTTTCCTCCCGCGGGCGGTGGTTGCCCGCCGGCGATCCTCCGTCCACCTCCGGCCGTCGCCAAGGGTAGTACGCACGGCCGGCGGGTTCGACCAAGGCCCCGCCGTTCAAGGGAAATTCCGGGGGCTCCGATACGCCGGACCTATGGCTGTGGAAGCCGTCGTGCTCGCCGCCCGCTGGGCCGCCCTGCTGGAGGGAGACCCGCGTTGGCCCCTGGCCTTGGCCTGTGGGCTGGGAGGGGGCGTCTTCCTGTTCGTGCGCGGCTTCTCCGCCTGGCGCCACATGCGGCTGGTGCAGGACACGCCCACCTCGAAGATCCGCTCCATGGCACTGGGTCGGGTCGAGGTGCGCGGCCGCGCCGAGGGCAAGGGCCCCCTGGAAGCCCCGCTGACCGGCCGCCAATGCGTCTGGTATCGCTGGCGCATCGAGGAGGAGGTGGGCGACAGCCGCCACCGCCGCTGGCGCACGCTCGAGCAGGGCTCGTCCGACGCCTGGCCCTTCTACGTGGAGGACGAGACCGGACAGGTCCTGGTGGACCCGCAAGGCGCCAAGATCGACGCTCCCAACGACCTCTCGCGGGTGAACCCGGACCTGACCGGCCCGCTGGGCGCCTTCGTGACGGAGCGCGGCATCCGCACCCGCGGCTTCCTGGGCATGCGCCGCAAGCTGCGCTTCACCGAGTGGCACATCGCTCCGGGCGACACGCTCTACGTGCTGGGCGTTGCCCAGGAGCGCGGCGGCATCGTCCACGAGCGCCGCGCCCGCATCACCGAAAAGCTGGCCGTGCTCCGTGCGGATCCCGAGGCCATGGCCGGCTTCGACCTGGACGGCGACGGCCACGTCTCCGGCGACGAGTGGGACGTGGCCCGGCGTCTGGCCGTGCAGGAGGTGGAGCTCGGGGGCTTCGAGGACCGGGTGGTGATCGCCCGCGACCCCGACGGGCGGGCCCCGTTCTATGTATCGGATCGCGACGAGCGCGCCGTGGTCCGCAGCCACCGCTGGAGTGCGGTGGGTGGTGTCTTCGGCGGCGCCGCGCTGGCTCTGGGCAGCGCGGCGGTCCTGCTTCACAAGGTGGAGCTTCTCTAGGAGGTCGGGTCATGGGTTGGATCGTGCTGGGCATCGTGGCGTTCTCGGTGGTGGGGTTCGTGCTCTACTCAATCGGAATCTACAACGGGCTGATCCGCTTGAAGCACGCGGTGGATCGCTCCTGGGCGAACATCGACGTGCTGCTCAAGCAGCGCCACGACGAGGTGCCCAAGCTGGTGGCCACGGTGAAGGGCTACGCCAAGCACGAGCGCGAGGTGCTGCAGAACGTGATCGAAGCGCGCAGCGCCTTCGACCGGGCCGGAAGCGTGGCCGAGAAGGGCGAGGCCGACTCGCTGATGCGCAGCGCTCTGGGCCGCCTCTTCGCGGTGGCCGAGGACTACCCGGAGCTCAAGGCCGACCAGTCCTTCGTCATGCTGCAGGAGCGGGTCTCCGGCATCGAGGACGGGATCGCCGACCGGCGCGAGTTCTTCAACCACAGCGTCAACGCGTTCAACGTTCGGATCGAGCAGATTCCCGACATCGTGATCGCCCGCCTGATCGGGCTCCAGTCGCGCGAGCTTTTCGAGGCCCGGGGCGAGGATCGCCAGGACGTGAGCATCGACTTCGGCGCCTGAGAAGGCCCGGATCCCCCGGGGGAGTCGCGCTGTGTATGCGGAGGGTGGCCACGGCGATACACCGTTGACACCTTGATTGCTATTCATTAGATACTCAATCTATGTCGGCGAGGATACCGAACGTGAGCGGTCGACCCCCGCGCGGCTCGATTCCGAAGCCGCTGGGGATCTTCGACCCCGTTGCCCGGGCCCTGGACCTGATCGGCGAGCGCTGGACCCTGGTCCTGGTGCGCCACCTGCTGCTCGGGCCGGCCGGATTCCAGGAGCTGCGTCAGCGCACCGGAATTGCGCCGCGGGTCCTGTCCACGCGCCTCCGCCAGCTGGTGGAGCGCGGCTTCGTCGAGTCGCGCAGCGAGGGAACCCGCTCCGTCTACGCCGTGACCGAGCTGGGTCACACCCTGGAGCCCATCGTCGCGGCCATCGCCCGCTGGTGGGTCTTCTACGCCGTCGAGGCCCGCAACGTGGGCGCCGAGCAGTTCAACGAGACCTCGGCCCAGTCCATCGTGGAGTCGCTGCCGTTCCTGCTGCGCGAGGACCGGCCTGACGGAGACATCACCTTCGAGCTGCGCCTGACCGGGAGCGGTGGCGGCGTATGGACGGTCCACGTCGAGAACGGCGAGGCGGCGGTTCACACCGGCTTCGCCGAGCGCGCGGACGTCCGCTACACGGCCGAGTCCCAGGTCTGGTGCAGCGTCGCCCTGGGACTGGTCGACGCGCGCGACACCGTGAAGCGCGGACTCATGACCAAGGAGGGCGGGCGCGAGTCGCTCGCCTGGTACTTCCACCAGATCGGCGAGCCGCCGCGGCGCAAGGGCGCGGCGGCCTCGCAGGAAACGGAGAGGAGTCGATCGTGATCTCATTTGGACCGACGGAAGAGCAGGAGGTCGTACGCGACACCCTGCGCGGCTTTGCCGACGAGGCGATTCGACCGCAGGCGCGCGAGGCCGAGGAGGCCAGCTCCCTGCCGCAGGATGTGCTGGACACGGTCTGGGAGCTGGGACTGACCAGCACCCAGCTTCCGGAGAGCTGCGGCGGCGGCGGCGAGGAGCGCTCGCCCCTCACCAACGCGTTGATCCTGGAGGAGCTGGCCTACGGGGATGCGGCCTTGGCCGTCGCCGCCGTGTCGCCGGGCACGTTCGCGTTCCCGGTGCTGGACCAGGGGACCGAGGAGCAGAAGGAGAAGTACCTGCCCCAGTTCTGCACCAGCGCGTTCCATGCGGCGTCGCTGGCGGTCGTGGAGCCGGGCCCGGCCTTCGATCCCGCCAGCCTGCGCACCACGGCCGAGCCCAAGGGCCCGGACTTCGTGCTGTCGGGAGCCAAGAGCTTCGTGCCGCTGGGCGACCGCGCCAGCCACTTCCTGGTGCTCGCACGCGAGGGCAACGGCAACGGCTCGTCCCGCTCGGGAGCCTTCATCGTGCCCCGCGACGCCGAGGGCCTGACCGTCTCCGAGACGGAGCTCAACCTGGGCATGCGGGCGCTGCCCACCCACACCGTCAGCTTCGAGCGGGTGGAGGTGCCGGGGGGCGACCGGCTGGGCGGTGAGGCGGGCTGCGATGTGGCCCGCATCCTGAGCTACGGGCGCGTGGGCATCGCGGCGGCACTGGTGGGCCTGTCCCGGGCGGTGATGGAGTACACCATCCCCTACGCCAAGGATCGGCACGCCTTCGACGAGGCCATCGCCCAGAAGCAGGCCATCGCCTTCATGCTCTCGGACATGGCCATCGAGACCGACGCCATGCGCTGGATGGTCTGGAAGGCCGCGAGCCAGCTCGAGTCGGGCGCCGATGCAACCCGCGCGGCCCACCTGGCCAAGAGCTATGCGGCGAAGCAGGCCATGAAGATCGCAGACAACGGAATCCAGGTGCTGGGCGGCCACGGCTTCATCCGCGAGCACCCGGTAGAGATGTGGTACCGCCACGCGCGCACCCTGAGCGTGCTCGAGGGCACGGTCGCCCTCTAGGGCGAGGAGATCCGACATGATTGAGTTCGAACTCACGCAACACGACAAGAAGGTTCTCGATGACGTGCGCCAGGAGGCGGTGGTCTGCCGCCAGTACGCGCGGCACTACGATGAGAACGAGCACGAGTTCCCGCCGGACGAGCTTCCCGAGGCCGGCGAGTTCCCCACGATCCTCCAGTCCATGGCCGGGCGTGGCGACGACGACACGGGAATGAGCGTGATGGCCATGCTCATCTCCATGGGCCAGACCTGGGGCGACTACTCGGTGCGCATGCGCCGGGGCAAGGGCGGCCTGGGCAACGCCGCGCTGCGGGCGGCCGGCACCCCGGAGCAACAGGAGAAGTGGGGGGGCCTGACCCTGGCCATGGCGATCACGGAGCCGGGCTGCGGGTCGGACCCGTCGCTGGTCGCCATGACCGCCGTCCTCGACGAGGACACCGACGAATGGGTGCTCAACGGCGAGAAGATCTTCGTGACCACCGGCTGTCGCGCCGAGGGCGTGGTGGTCTGGGCCACCATCGACCGGTCCGCGGGTCGGGCCGGGATCAAGTCCTTCCTGATCGAGAAGGGCACGCCGGGCTTCATCCTGGGCCAGAAGGAGAAGAAGCTCGGCATCCGCGCCGACGACACCGCGGCCTACGTCTTCGAGAACTGCCGGATCCCGCGCGCCAACCTGCTGGGCGGGAAGGAGGAGATCCCGAAGGCCGGCTCCGGCGGGTTCAAGGGGGTCATGAAGACCTTCAACATGACCCGACCGGCAGTGGCGGCCATCGGCCTGGGCATGGCCGAGGCGGCGCTCGACTTCACCCGCGAGCAGCTCGAGGCGACGGGTGTCAACTTCGAGTACGGCCCCAGCGTGCACGGGCAGTCGGCGGTGGTGCAGCGCTTCCAGGAGCTGGAGGCGACCTTCGAGGCGGCCACCCTGACCGTGCTGCGGGCGGCGTGGCTGGCCGACAAGGGGCAGCCCAACAACCTGGAGTCGTCGATCTGCAAGGCCAAGGGCGGCTCGGCGGTGCGCGAGATCACCCAGGGCTGCATCGAGCTGCTCGGGCCCATGGGCGTCTCCCGCGAGCACCTGCTGGAGAAGTGGTTCCGGGACGTGCGCATCACGGACATCTACGAGGGGACGGGCCAGATCCAGAACCTCATCATCGCGCGCAACATCCTGGGCTACACGCGGGCCAACCTGAAGTAGAGCTCGAATCGTGCCGGGCCTCGCCCCGCGAGGCCCGGCACCCCCCATCTTTTGCTATCCGCTTCCCCATGCGAGCCGTACTCGTCGATGAGCCGGGAGACGAAACCCATCTGCGCGTCGGAGAGGCGCCTGCGCCGGAGCTGGGTCCGGGGGATCTGCGCATCCGTGTCGCCGCCACGGCGGTGAATCGTGCGGACCTGCTGCAGCGGCAGGGTCTCTACCCGCCCCCGCCGGGCGCCTCGGAGCTGCTCGGGCTGGAGTGCGCCGGCGAGGTGGCGGAGGTGGGCTCTGCCGTATCGGGCTGGTTGCCGGGCGACCGCGTGATGGCGCTGCTGGCGGGCGGCGGCTACGCGGAAGAGGCGGTGGTGGATGCCGGCTCCTGCCTGCCGGTTCCCGAGCGCCTCTCCCTGGAGGAGGCCGCGGCCGTTCCCGAGGTCTTCCTCACGGTCTTCCTCAACGTGTTCCAGCTGGCGGCATTTCCCGAGGGCGGTGCCCTGCTGGTCCACGGCGGCGGCTCCGGCGTGGGCACGGCGGCGATCCAGCTGGTGAAGGCCGCGGGCGGGCGCGTGGTGACCACCGCCGGGAGCGACGCCAAGTGCCGGCGCTGCCTGGAGCTCGGCGCCGACGCGGCGGTGAACTACCGCGAGGGCGACTTCGCCAAGGAGGCGCGCGATGCCACGGGCGGCGAGGGCGTGGATGTGGTCCTGGACCACATCGGCGCCTCCTACCTGGAGAGCAACCTGCGCGCGTTGCGAACCGGCGGGCGCCTGGTGCTGATCGGCCTGATGGGCGGCGCCAAGGCCGAGATCAACCTGGGCGTCCTGCTGGCCCGGCGCCTCTCGGTAATCGGATCCACGCTGCGCACGCGCTCGGCGGCGGAGAAGGCCGCCATCGTGGCGGGCTTCCGCGAGCGTTTCGGCGCGGCCCTGGCCTCCGGCGCCATCGCCCCCGTGGTCGACTCGATCCTTCCGCTGGAGCAGGTGGCCGACGCCCACCGCCGAGTGAAGGCCAGCGAGCACTTCGGAAAGGTGGTCCTGCGGATCGCCGGGGGCTAAGGTCCGGCCCCGCATAGAGATTCGAGGAGAAGAAGATGGCCCTGGAGCGCACCCTCTCGATCGTGAAGCCCGACGCCGTGGAGAAGGGCGTCGCGGCGCAGATCCTGGCCCGGATCGAAGCATCCGGCCTGAAGATCATCGCGCTGAAGATGATCCAGCTGACGCCGGAAGAGGCGCAGGGCTTCTACGCCGTCCACAAGGAGCGGCCCTTCTACGGGGAGCTGGTGGCGTTCATGACGTCCGGGCCCGTGGTGGTGAGCGCGCTCGAGGGTGACAATGCGATCGCTCGCTACCGCGAGCTGATGGGCGCCACCAACCCGGCCGACGCCGCCGATGGGACGATCCGCAAGGAGTTCGCCACCGACATCGAGAAGAACGCCGTCCACGGCTCCGACGGCCCCGACACCTCGAAGATCGAGATCGCCTACTTCTTCAACGCCACCGAAATCCAGGCGCCCGTAGAGGCGCTCTAAGCCCGACCCGGCACCGCAACGGCGCCAAACCCAAGCCGCGTAGTCTCACCGAGGTGAGCGCGTCCGCAGAGCTTGCGACCCGCAAGCGCGGCTCTGGTGGTGGGGTCGCGCGTGGGACGGCGCTGCCGCGCGCGCAGCGAGGCGAAGCCGAGCGAAGGGGCTCGGCCGCCTAAGGATTGCTAAGAATAAGTTCTTGCCATCAGCAACAGAAGGCCGATGTAGCCGACGAAGAGCCACAGCGCGTTGCTGCGGAAAGCACTGCGAACGACTCCGATCGCGATGCGAGCCAAGGCCACCCCCCCCCAAACCGGTC
>JAFDET010000138.1 GCA_019310195.1 Deltaproteobacteria bacterium | reverse complement strand
GATCAGTCACCTCTACTACGAAGGTTCGATCCTCGGCTCCCAGAAGAGCGGCTACGCCGAGCGCGTGGGGACGGAGGATCTCGAAATCCACGTGCGGGCGCTGATGGAGCGCCAGCACAAGGATATGTTGCGACGGCTGAAGGGCGGCGATTTCGACGCGGTGATCGCCGAACGCCTGGACCATTCGGCCAGCACCGAACCGGCCTTCGAGTCCGAGCCGGCCCCGAGTCCGCCGCTGCCGGCGGCCGCCATCGCCGAGCCCACCGTGGTCCAGGAGCCGGTGCCCGACCCGACGGATCGGCGCGCCGCCGCTTCCGCTTCCGCGGAGAAGCCTCTCGACGAAGTCATCTTCGATTACCTGGTCGACAAGTCGCGTGGCCGCTCCGCGTCGGGCGGGCGATCGAAAGAGTGACGGGGGCCGACCGAAGGCACTCCCCCTGGCTCCGATCCCGTCGGGGTGCCGCTGCCCAGGCTCTCGAGTCCCGCGGCGACGCGGCCATTCGCATGTACCACGTATCCAAGTCCTACAGCGGAGGGATGTATGCCCTGCGCGACGTGAGCCTGGAGTTTCGCAAGGGTGAGTTCGTGTTTCTCACCGGCCCGAGCGGCGCCGGCAAGACCACCCTGCTCAAGCTGTTGTTCGCGGCCGAGCGTCCCAGCGAGGGGCAGATCGTGGTGCTCGGACGCAACGTCGCGCGCCTGGGCGAATCGGCGATTCCCAGCCTGCGCCGCCACGTAGGCGTGATCTTCCAGGACTTCAAGCTGCTGCCGCGCCGCACGGTGGAGGAGAACGTCTCGCTTTCGCTGGAGGTCGTGGGCACACCGCGGCGCACGATCCGCGCCCGTGTGTTCGCGATCCTCAAGCAGCTGGGCCTGCAGCACCGCCGCTACCACCACCCGCTATCCCTCTCCGGCGGCGAGCAGCAACGCGTGGCCATCGCCCGGGCCCTGGTGAACGAGCCCGAGGTGTTGCTGGCCGACGAGCCCACGGGAAACCTGGACCCGGACCTCACCCTGGACATCATGGACCTCATCGCCAGCACGGCGACCCGCGGCACGACGGTGATCGTGGCCACCCACGAGCTGGGATTGGTGGCGCGCTACGGGAAGCGCATCGTGCGCCTGGAGGGCGGTGGAGTGGTGGAGGACTCGGCGCCGCCCGGAGGTGGAGCGTGAAGCGTTTCGGCGCGCGCATGGCGTACTTCCTGCGCACGGCGCTGCACGGTCTCCGCTCGAGCCCGCTCCCCAGCGCGATCGCCGCCGTGACGATCGGGGTCACCCTGATGCTGGTGGGCGCGTTCGGCCTGCTGCTCTGGAACATGGAAGACCTGCTGGTGGGATTCGGCGACGAGCTGCACGTGGCCGCCTACCTGGAAGATGGACTTGCGGCGAGCGAACAAGAGGAGCTCCGCGCGCGGGTCCGCACCGTCGAGGGGGTGGAGAGCGTCCGCCTGGTGAGCAAGGACGAGGCCCTCGAGCGCTTCCGATCCGGGGTGGGCAGCGGCGCCGCGCTTCTCGAGGGGTTGGGAGAGAATCCCCTGCCCGCGTCCCTGGAGATCGTTCTCGTGCCCGAGCGCCGCACTCCGGAAGGGCTCGAGGTGGTGGTGGAGTCGGTCGAGGGCCTGCCAGGGATCACCGATCTGGCGTCGGGCCAGGCGTGGGTGGAGGGCTATCTGCGCGCGGTGGGGCTGCTGCGCGGCGTGGGTGTGGGCCTGGGCGCGATTCTGGCTGTGGCCACCTTGTTGATCGTGGGCAACACGATCCGACTGGCCATCTTCTCGCGTCGCGACGAGCTGGAGATCCTGACACTCGTGGGCGCCAGCCGGGGCTTTGTTTCGATCCCGTTTCTTCTCGAGGGATTGATCCAGGGCGCGGTCGGGGGAGCCCTTGCCCTGGTCCTGCTGTTGGGTTTGTTCCACCTGGTGTTGCCGGGCTTCGCGTTCGGGCTCGAGTTCGTGCTTGGCGGATCGGCGCCGCGCTTCTTCTCCACCGGAGAAGCGCTTGCGCTGGTGTTGGCCGGCGCGGGTCTGGGGTTCTCCGGGTCGTGCGCCGCCCTGGTGGCCGGGTGGAAGTCGTGAGACTCCGCGGTCGGCGGGTGGCCCGACTCGCCGGCATCGGATTGCTGGCGCTCGCCGGATCGAGTGCCGGAGCGGACCGCGAAGACGACCTCCAGCGGTTGCGCGCCGCCATCGAAGACAGCCGCCAGCGCGTATCGGCGTACGAGTTGGAGCAACGCGGTCTGCTCGAGACGGTGGAGGCCCTGGACCGATCCGCCGTGGCCCTGACCACCGCCGTGGCGCGCGCGGCGGCACGCGCGGAGGAGGAGCACGCCAAGCTGGTGGCCGTGGAGATCGAGGCGCAGGAGCTGGCCGTCGCGCTCGAGCGCACCGAGCGCACCATGTCTCGTCGGGCGGTCGCCCTCTACAGGGCGGGCGATCGGGGCGCCCTGTCCATGCTGTTTTCGGCCGAGGACGTGCGCGACTTCCTGTCGCGGGTCTACGCCCTGCGGCTGCTGCTGAGCCACGACAGGGATCTGCTGGCGCGCCACCACCGTCAGGAGGAGGCCCTGGCCCGTGCTCGTTCCGAGGCGCGCGAGGCGTCCGTCCGCCACGAGGCGGCGGCGCAACGATTGCGCCAGCGCTCCCAGCAGCTCGCGGCAGAGCGGCACGCCAAGCGGCGGCTGGCGGCCCGCCTGCACCAGAGCCGCGGCGCCGAACGCGCCGCCCTGGTGGAGCTGGAGACCGCGGCCCGGGGATTGGAGGAGACCCTGGCCCAGCTGCGCGACGAGCCCGAGGCCCCCTCGATCATCGGCGCGGTCGCCTTCGACACGTTGCGCGGCACACTCGATCCGCCGGTGAAGGCGCCCATCGTGGGCGACTTCGGGCGCGTGGTGGACAGCGAGTTCAATACCGAGACCTTCCGGAAGGGCTTGGATTTCGAGGCGCCCCGTGGGATGGATGTGCGGGCGGTGGCGGCGGGCCACGTGGCCTTTGCCGGCTGGTTCAGGGGCTACGGGCGGCTGCTGATCCTCGACCACGGCGACCGCTACTTCACGGTCTACGGCCACCTGGACGACATCGGGGTGCAGGTGGGCCAGGCCGTCGCCTCGCGACACGTGCTGGGTTCGGCGGGCGATACCGGCTCGCTGGCGGGTCCCCGGCTCTACTTCGAGGTGCGCCGGGGCAGGGAATCGCTGAATCCCCGGCGCTGGCTCCGATCCAATTGATCTTGCCGGTTTCCGGTGCGGTCATCGGGGGGGGGGCGTTAGAATGGCTGATGCCATCAAGAGGCCGGCGCGAGTCGCCGAATTCGAGTGGGGCCCCAGCGGGCCTTCCGGAACCCGACGCGCAAACGCGCAGTTCATCTGTGGGAAGTAGGTCAAAATCCATGCGGCGCAACAAGTTTTCCGTTTTCTTCGTATTCCTGGCCGGGGTCGTGGTTTCCGCTCTCGCGGGCGTGATCGGCGGTACGGTCGGCAGCCTCGCGGCCACGGACTACGAGGACCTGAGCCTGTTCACCAGCGTGCTCACCCACGTGCGCCGCCACTATGTGGAGCCGGTGGAGGAGAAGGCCCTTCTCAAGGGTGCGGTGAACGGGATGCTGCAGCAGCTCGACCCCCACTCCTCGTACCTGGACAACGATGCCTACCAGGAGATGCAGGTCGACACCAAGGGTGAGTTCCACGGTCTGGGCATCGAGATCACCAAGCGCCGGGATGGGTATATCGAGGTCGTGTCGCCCATCGAGGGCACGCCGGCCGCCAAGGTCGGAATCCGCCCACGCGATCAGATCGTCGGCATCTGTCCCACGGAGGTGCCCGAGGATTGGACCGAGGACTGCCACAGCACCAAGGGCATGACGCTGTTCGACGCCGTGAATCTGATGCGCGGCAAGAAGGGCACCGAGATCACCATCGACGTCTATCGCGACGGATTCGACAAGCCCCAGCCCTTCACCATCGTGCGCGACGTGGTGAAGGTGGTCTCGGTGAGCGGCCGCATGCTCGAGCCGGGCTACGGCTACGTGCGGATCCGCGCCTTCCAGGAGCGTACGATCCAGGACCTGGAGAAGGCACTGGAGAAGCTCCACCAGGAGGCGGGCGGTCCGCTCGACGGGCTCGTGATCGACATGCGCGACAACCCGGGCGGGCTGCTCGACCAGGCCGTGAAGGTGGCGGACGTATGGCTGGACGACGGCCTCGTCGTCTACACCCAGGGCCGCGTGGAGAGCCAGCGCCAGGAGTTCCGGGCCCACCGCGAGGGCACCGAGTCGAGCTATCCGATCACCATCCTGGTGAACGAGGGCACCGCGAGCGCCTCCGAAATCGTGGCCGGCGCCCTGCAGGATCAGAACCGGGCCCTGGTGATCGGCGTGAAGACGTTCGGCAAGGGTTCCGTCCAGACCGTGTTTCCGCTGGAGGGGGGTCGCGCGCTGCGCCTGACCACCGCCCTCTACTACACGCCGGCGGGGCGCTCGATCCAGGAGGTGGGAATCTCGCCGGACATCGTGGTCAAGGCCCAGGCTGCGGATGGCGAAGCCGATACCGCCGGCCCGCAGAGGATCCGCGAGAAGGATCTCGAGGGTCACTTCACCCAGGAAGATGCGAATCCGCGTGCCGGGTCGTCCGAGGGCGAGCCGGAGGCCGCCGGCCCGGCGGACTCCGACGTACAGCTGGCCCGTGCACTCGAAGTGCTCAAGGGCTGGACCTACTTCGAGCGTCTGCGCAAGGACCAGGGAGCCACGTCGCTGCAGGCGCGGGCTCCCGACACGGCGCCCTGAGGCCGTCCATTTCCGACGCCGACGCCCCTCCCATCTACAGCGTGGGCGATGTCCTGCGCGGTGTGCGCTCCCTGCTCGAGGATCGTGTGGGCCGCCTGTGGATCGCAGGCGAGATCAGCAACCTGGCGCGGCCCCGTTCGGGCCACGTGTACTTCACGTTGAAGGGGGACGGCGGCCAGATCCGTGCGGCCCTGTTTCGCAACGAGGTGCGAAAGTTGGCCTTCGAACCCGAGGACGGGCTCGAGGTTCTCGCCCACGCGGACGTCACCGTGTACGAGGCGCGCGGCGATCTCCAGATCATCGTGCGCCGCCTGGAGCCCCGGGGTCGCGGCGCCCTGCAGCTGGCCTTCGAGCAGCTGCGCCGGCGCCTGGAAGCCGAGGGCCTGTTCGACCCGGCGCGCAAGCGGCCGCTGCCCGAGATCCCGCGGCGTGTGGGTGTGGTCACCTCGATCACGGGGGCGGCGGTGCGGGATGTAATCGAAGTCACCGGCCGCCGCTTTCCGGGTGCGCCGCTTCTGATCGCACCGACTCGGGTCCAGGGGCCCGGCGCCGAGGAGGAAGTGGCCGCCGCCCTGGACGCGCTGGGTGAAACCGGCGACGTGGATGTGATCCTGTTGGTGCGCGGCGGGGGCAGCCTGGAAGATCTGCAGGCCTTCAACACCGAAACCCTGGCGCGGGCCATCGCGCGTGCGCCGGTGCCCGTGGTGAGCGGTGTGGGCCACGACGTGGACATCACCATCGCCGACCTGACGGCCGATGTGCGCGCCCCCACGCCCTCGGCTGCCGCAGAGCTGGCCCTGCCGGACCGCGCCGCTCTGGCCAGCGATCTGGCCCGGGACCGGCGCCGACTCCAGCGCGCCGGATCGACGCTGTTGGAGCGGCTGACGGCTCGCTGGGAGCGCGGACGGGCTGCCTTGTGGGCCCACGCACCCTCGGCACGTCTGGCAGCCCAGCGCGCTCGCTTTCAGGTGGCCGCCCGCTCGCTGTCGCGCGTTGCCGAGGCGCGGGTCACGGAGGCACGCGCGGTGCTGGGGCAGCTGGCGGCCCGCATGGACTCCCTCTCGCCCCTGGCCGTTCTGGGGCGGGGCTATGCGCTGGTGCGCCGCGAGTCGGACGGGGCGATCGTGCGCCGGGCCGACCAGGCGCCCCCGGGCGAAGTTCTCTCGATCCGGGTGGCCGAGGCCGAGATCGAAGCCGCGGTGGAATCGACCCGCCCCCTGGATCCGGCGCCCGCCATCAAGTAAAAGTCCCTTTGAAAACAGGCGTTTCGACCTCGAGTCCGGTTTGACGCTCGGGCACCTCGCGGATAGCATCGCGCTCAACCTGCTGCGCGGAGGCCAGCGTTCGTTCCATGACCAGAGCGCGAGAAGCCGATCCCGCGAAGACCGCCGACCCCGCAGGCCTGCCGGGTGACGCAGCATTGGGTGCCGACGAGTTGTCGTTCGAGGCCGCACTCGAGCGCCTGGAGCAGGTGGTGAGTCATCTGGAAGGCGGCGAGCTCGAGCTCGAGGCCGCGCTGGCGGCCTTCGAAGACGGGGTGGCCCTTTCGCGCCGCTGTGCCGAGCAGCTCAAGCAGGCCGAGCGTCGCATTCAAGTGCTGACCCGCGAGAGCGGGGAGTGGACGGTCGAGGACTTCGAGGAGCCCGAGGAGAGCGACGACTAGTGGACGCGCGGGCCTATCTGCGCGAGCGCGCGCCCCTGCTGGAGCGCGCCCTCGACGAAACGATTCCACCGGCCAGCGAGCCTCCGGCGAGGCTCCACGCCGCCATGCGTCACCTGGTTTTTCCCGGCGGCAAGCGTCTGCGGCCGACCCTGGCGGTGGCCGCCGCCGAGGCGGTAGGTGCCCGGCCTGAGGCGGCGCTGCCGGCCGCAACGGCCGTCGAGCTGATCCACACCTACTCGCTGATCCACGACGATCTTCCCTGTATGGACGACGACGACGAGCGCCGGGGCCGCCCCAGTGTTCACGTTGCCTTCGGCGAGGCCACGGCCGTGCTGGCGGGCGACGCGCTGCTGGCGGCCGCGTTCGGCGCGCTGGCTCGGGACGGCGACGCCGAGCCTGCGCGGGTGCTCGGCGCGGTGCGCGACCTGGCCGAGGCGGCGGGCTCGCGACAGCTGGTGGGAGGCCAGGTGGATGATCTGGAGTTCGACGCCTCGGACACCGACGCCGGACGCATCGAGTCCGTACACGCCCGCAAGTCCGCGGCACTGATCGCCGCCTCGGTAGTGTCCGGCGCCCGCCTGGCCGGTGCCGAAGACGATATCCTGGCGCGTCTGCGGCGGTTCGCCGAGGGCGTGGGCGTGGCCTTCCAGATCGCGGACGATCTCCTGGACGAGCACGAAGACGGCGCCTGCTCCATGGTCCGGGCCCTGGGACGCGAAGCCGCCCGCCAGCGGGCCGAGGCGCTTCTGGACACGGCGCTCGCCGAGATCGAGACTCTGGGCGAGGGTGCCGAGCCCCTGCGAGAGCTGGCGCGTTTCGCGGTGCGGAGGAGGCAATGAGCGAGGAGCGGCTGCTGACGGGGATCGATTCGCCCGCCGATCTGCGGCGGGTGCCCCGGGATCAGGTGCGCCGTGTCGCCGAGGAGCTGCGCGAGGAGATCATC
Organism: Deltaproteobacteria bacterium; assembly: GCA_019310195.1. Taxonomy (GTDB): domain Bacteria; phylum Myxococcota_A; class UBA9160; order UBA9160; family JAFDET01; genus JAFDET01. The sequence goes on along the minus strand of JAFDET010000138.1, from coordinate 1,007 downwards.
GAGAAGGTGTCGCGCACCGGCGGGCACCTGGCGTCGAGCCTGGGGGCCGTCGAGCTGATCACCGCCATTCACTACGTCTTCGATACACCGCGCGATCGCCTGGTGCTCGACGTGGGACACCAGGGCTACGGACACAAGATGCTGACGGGGCGTCGCAAAGCCTTCGAGAAGATCGGCACCGAGGGCGGAATCGCCAAGTTCCTGCGCCGCTCCGAGTCGGAGTACGACCATTTCGGCGCCGGCCACGCGGGCACGTCGATCTCGGCCGCCCTGGGCATGGCGCGCGCCATGCAGCACAAGGGGCAGGAAGGCTGCGCCATCGCGCTCATCGGCGACGGCGGCATGACGTGCGGCATGGCCTTCGAGGGGCTGAACCAGGCCGGGCATCTGCAGCAGAAGAACCTGGTGGTGGTGCTCAACGACAACGAGATGTCCATCTCGCCCAACGTGGGCGCCCTGTCCGATTTCCTGTCGCGCAAGCTCTCGAAGCCCATGGTGCGAACGATCAAGGGCTGGGCCAAGGAGTTCCTGGGCTCCATGCCCGGCGACATGCTGCACTGGGCCGGGAAGGCCGAGGAGTCGCTGAAGGTCTTCTTCTCGCCGGGGCTGCTCTTCGAAGCCCTGAACTTCCGGTACGTGGGCCCCATCCAGGGCCACCGCATCGACGTGCTGCTGGAGACCTTCGAGAACGTGAAGCAGATGCTGGCCAACGGCGAGGGTCCGATCCTGGTGCACGTGCTGACCGCCAAGGGATACGGCTACGAGCCGGCCCAGCAGGATCCCTTCCGGTACCACGGCGTGGGCGCCTTCGAGATCGAGTCGGGCAAGATGCGCACCTCGAAGCCCGGACCGCCCAAGTACCAGCAGATCTTTGCCGACACCCTGATCCGGCTGGCGCGCGACGACGACCGCATCGTGGGGATCACTGCGGCCATGGCCGATGGCACCGGCCTGGACCGCTTCAGTCGCGTCTTCCCGGAGCGCTTCTACGACGTGGGCATTGCCGA
>JAFDET010000380.1 GCA_019310195.1 Deltaproteobacteria bacterium | reverse complement strand
CCCTGGGAGGCCATGAACAGGTAGGGCATGGTCACGATGAAGAGCCCGGCGCCCACGCCGCACAGCAGGTAGAAGCGCAGGAAGCGCTTGGCCCCCCACACCAGGGCCACCGGCGAGCCGAACATCCACAGCACGAAGCAGTTCATGGCGATGTGCCAGATGCTCTGGGTCGAGTGGAGCCACATGTAGGTGAGCGGCTGCCACAGGAAGCCGTGCTCCCAGAACAGCACGGGCGTGGCGGCGCCCAGGGCGAAGACCGACGGCACCATCATCGAGAGTACGAAGATCGCCAGGTTGGCGATGAGCAGCTGCTTGATGATGTTCGGCGTGACCGGCGGGCCGAAGCTCGCGCCGCCGCCCTGATACCCGCGTCCGTGCACCTGTTGCCTCCTCGCACGCCCCAACCGTCCTTCGCTCGAAGGTCGGCAGAGCCGCACGAAAATGCTCTGGCGGGATGGGCGCGCGGGTCCCGCTGCGGCCCCGCAGCCTACGAACTCGCGGGGTCGCGGTCAACGTAATCGTCACTTGGACGCCGCGACTTTGCTACTTCTTCAGGGCTTTGTAACGCGTTGCGTCAGGATGACGGCGCCCCGCGTCACGCCGGGTCGGGCCCGCCCAGCCGGCCCATGCGGCGAGCCGCCAGCAGCAGAGCCAGAGCGCTCTTGGCGTCGGAGAGCTCTCCCCGGAAGACCAGCTCCAAGGCCCGCTCGAAGGGCGTCTCCACCACCTCCAGGATCTCGTCGGGCTCCAGGCGCTGGGGCACCGTCTCCAGGTCGTAGGCGGCGAACAGGTGGATCCGCTCGTCGGTGAAGCCCGGGCTGGTCCAGACGGCGCCCAGCTTCTCCAGGCGTCCGGCCCGGCGGCCGGCCTCCTCCTCCAGCTCGCGGGCGGCGCAGACCTCCGGCGCCTCGCCGTCCAGCTTGCCCGCGGGCACCTCCCAGATGCTGCCGCCCGTCGCATGGCGGTACTGGTGGATCAGGAGCACGGAGTCTTCGGAGACGAAGGGCACCACCGCCGCGGCCCCGGGATGGCGCACGATGTCCAGGTCGATGCGCGCGCCGTTGGGCAGCTCCACCGGCTCCACGCACAGGTCGAAGGCGGGCCCGCGATGCACCAGGCGCCCGCTCACGTGCGAGCCCCCCGCGCGGGCCACGGGCAGTCGCCGGCCAGTGGGCAGCTACCGCAGCGCGGGCGGCGTGCATCGCAGCACACCCGGCCGTGGTGGATCACCCGGTGGGTGTACTCGGTCCAAGCAGTTTCGGGAATCAGCTCCATCAGGTCCCTCTCGATCTTGTCCGGATCGTCGTGAAACGTGAGGCCGAGCCGGCCGTTTACGCGCTTCATGTGGGTGTCCACCGCCAGGCCGGGCACACCGAATGCATTTCCCAGCACCACGTTGGCGGTCTTGCGCGCCACCCCGCGCAAGGTCACCAGCTCGTCGAGCGTCCGCGGCACCCGCCCGCCGAAGCGATTCACCAGGTCGTTGGCCAGCCCCAGGATCGACTTCGTCTTCTGGCGGTAGAAGCCCGTCGGCCGCACGATCCGCTCCACCTCGGCGGACGACGCCGCGGCCAGCTTGGCGGCCGTCCCGTAGTCACGGAAGAGCTCGCGGGTGACCTCGTTGACCTTCTTGTCGGTGCACTGCGCCGACAAGACCGTCGCCACCAGGAGCTGGAACGGCGTGCGGAAGTGGAGCGCGCAGCCGGCGCCGGGGTAGGCCGCGGCCAGGCGACGCGCAATGCGGCGCGCGCGGCTGCGCCGCTGGGTCGCGGTCTCCGGCGGCATGGGCCGAACGTACAGTATGCTGGCCGGCATGGGCTCGCGTCCCGTCGAGAAGGCCGTCGCAGTACCGGGGCGCAGGGACGAGCCGGCCCTGGGCGGCGTCTACCTGAACGCGGCCGGCGAGCCGCGCGGCGGCGCGGTGGTGGCGCCGCCGCACCCGCTCTACGGCGGCAGCATGGATCACCCGGTGGTGAACGAGCTGTCGTGGGCCTGCTCGTCCGCCGGCTTCGCGTCGCTGCGCTTCGACTGGCGCGGCGTGGGCGCCAGCACGGGAACGCCCAGCGGCGAGGCGGCCGATGCCGACGCCGACTACGGCGCGGCCCTCGACCACGTGTGCGAGACGGTCGAGGGGACGGTGGTGGCCTGCGGCTACTCCTTCGGCGCGGGCGCCGCGGTGCGGGCCAGCGCCGGGCAGCTCCGGGTGCGCAAGTTGGTGCTGGTGGCGCCGGTGCCCGCCCTGATCGACGCGGAGGCCCTGCGCGGCTTTGGCGGGAGCGTGCTGGCGATCAGCGGTGGGCGCGACAGCCTGGCGCCGCCGGACGCGGTGGAGGCCCTGCTGGCGCCTACGGCCGAGGCGCGGCTGGTCGTCGTACCCGATGCCGATCACTTCTTCGGCGTGGGGCTAGCGGCGGTATCGAGGGCCGTCTCGGAGGTCCTCGGCAATACTTAGGCCTTAGGCGGCCGAGCCCCTTCGCTCGGCTTCGCCTCGCTGCGCGCCCTCGTCGGCCCGCGGAGCCGACGCGAACTCCGGCGGCTCGGGCTTGCGGGCCATGAGCTCGGGCACTGGACCCATCGCTTGTAGGGCTACGGGCCGGCAAACCGGATGCGGAACGCGGCGCCTCCGCCGTCGGCGTCGACCACGTCGAGGCTGCCGCCGGCGGATTCGACCAGGCGGCGGCTGATGGCCAGGCCCAGGCCGCCCGGGCGGGCGGCGCGGGTGGTGAAGAAGGGTTCGAAGACGCGCTGGCGCAGCTCGGGCGGGACGCCCGGGCCCTGGTCCTCGATGCGCACCTCGAGCCCGGCTCCTGCGGAGGCCACCAGCCGCACGCGGCCTTCGGCCGGGGTCGCGTCCACGGCATTGAGCGCCAGGTTGAGGATCACCTGGCGCAGGGCGTCGGTGGCCATGGGCGCGCGCAGCTCCTCGGGCGGCGCCTCCACTTCCAGCCGCACCAGCTTCTCCATGGCCCGGTGCGAAAGCAGCTGAGCCACGGTCTCCAGGGCCGGGCCGACCGGTGCGCCCTCGCCTTCCGGAGCCACCGGGGGACGCGCGTGGGCCAGCACCGCGTCCAGAAGCTGCTCGATGCGCCGCACCTCGTCGGTGACCACGCCGTGGAAGCGCACGCGGAAGTCGGGGTCGTCCAGGCGTTCGGGCATCAGCTGGAGGAAGGTCTTCACCGAGACCAACGGGTTGCGAACCTCGTGGGCGATCTCGGAGAGCAGGTCGCCCAGCGCGGCCAGCCGGTCCAGGCGCTGCACCTCCTCGTCCAGGCGGGCCAGGCGCCCGGCGGCGGCGGCCGCGGCCGC
>JAFDET010000137.1 GCA_019310195.1 Deltaproteobacteria bacterium | reverse complement strand
TGCGCCGCGCGTCTCCGCTGCGGCAGATCGCCTCTCGTCGGAGCTCGGCTACAGCGCGTAGTCTCCGGGGTCGGCGCCGAGGCAGGACCTGAGCCCCACCGGGCGCGCGATGGCACCCGAGCCTGGGGCCCGCAAGCGCCCATCCTTAGCCGGCCGAGGCCCTTCGCTCGCCTTCGGCTCGCTGCGCGCGCGGCAGCGAGCCGTTGCGCATGGCCGGACATCGCGGGCCGCGCTTGCGGGCCTCAGGTTCTGGCGGTGTCCCCGCCTCGGGTGGGGCTTAGGTCCTGCCTTCGCACGCAGCGCCGCTATCGCCTTGCCTGCCCGCGAGCAGCAGGTACTTTGCAGCTAAGTGCTTGAAATCAGTGAAATAATGACCATGAGTCAGATTCGAGGTGTGGCATGGACTTCCAGCTGAGCGACGAGCAGCTCGCCCTTCAGGACACGGCCCGGCGCTTCGCCAAGGGAGCACGACCAGTCGGGTGAGTTCCCTCGGGAGATCATGAAGAAGGCCTGGGAGATCGGACTCTCCAGCACCTGCATCCCGCCCGAGCACGGCGGCGTGGGATTGAGCGCCGTGGACAGCTGCATTGCCACCGAGGAGCTTGCCTGGGGCTGCTCGGGAATGGCTACGTCGATCATGTGCAACGACCTGGGTCTGATGCCGATCGTGGTCGGCGGCACCGACGAGCAGAAGGCCGAGTGGCTGGGCGCCTGCGCCAGCGACTTCAAGATGATCTCCTTCTGCCTCTCCGAGCCGGACGCCGGGTCGGATGTGGCGGGCATCCAGCTGCTGGCCGAGAAGGACGGCGACGACTACGTGCTCAACGGCACCAAGGCCTGGATCACCAACGGCGGTGTGGCGGATCTCTACACCGTATTCGCCACCCTCGATCGAAGCAGTCGCCACAAGGGAATCTGCGCCTTCGTTCTGCCCTCCGATACCCCGGGGGTGAGCCCGGGAAAGAAGGAGGACAAGATGGGTCAGCGGGCCAGCGACACCTGCCCGATCCACTTCGACAACGTCCGCGTTCCGGCCTCCCAGCGCCTGGGCCAGGAAGGCGAGGGCTTCAAGATCGCCATGCGCACCCTGGACCGGACGCGGCCTCCGATCGGAGCCCTGGCCACCGGGATCGCCCGCCGCGCCCTGGACGAGTCGTTGGCCTACGCCAAGGAGCGCAAGGCCTTCGGCTTCCCGATCGCGGGCTTCCAGGCGGTCCAGTTCATGCTGGCCGACATGGCCAAGGACATCGAAGCGGGCCGGCTCCTCACCATGCAGAGCGCGTGGATGGTCGATCAAGGACTGCGGGCCGCCAAGGTGTCGTCCTTCGCCAAGTGCTTCGCCACGGACACCGCCATGCGCGTCACGACCGATGCGGTCCAGATCTTCGGCGGCAATGGCTACACGAAGGAGTACCCGGTCGAGAAGCTGATGCGGGACGCCAAGCTGATGCAGATCTACGAGGGCACCAACCAGATCCAGCGCCTGGTCATCGCGCGGGAGCTGCTGAAGGAGTAAGAAAGCCAGCGCTCCGTAGCCCCACCGGGATGGTTGCGCCTCCGAGCCTGCGGCCCGCAAGCGCCGCCCTCGGAGCAGGGTCACCCCCGCGTGGTGGATGCGGCGCGCGCAGCGAGCCGAAGGCGAGCGAAGGGCCTCGTCCGGCTAAGGATTGGAGACCTCCGCGGGGCTTCGCGCCCCCGGGGATCTGGTAGAATTCGCGGCCTCCAACCCCCACCGGGGAGACCGGGCCTCCGGTTTCTTCGTCTCGTCATCGGAAAGGACCCTGCGCGTGATCACCAGGGAACAAGCCTTGGCGTACCACGCCGAGGGCAGGCCGGGGAAGATCAAGGTCGTCCCGACCAAGCCAACGGTCACCCAGGTCGACCTGTCGATGGCGTACTCCCCTGGGGTCGCCGAGCCCTGCCGAGAGATCGCCGCCAACCCCTCCGACGCTTTCAGGTACACGGCCAAGGGCAACCTGGTGGCGGTGGTGACCAACGGCACCGCCGTCCTGGGGCTGGGCAACATCGGCGCGTTGGCCAGCAAGCCCGTGATGGAGGGCAAGAGCGTCCTCTTCAAGCGCTTCGCGGACGTCGACTGCTACGACATCGAGATCGACAGCAAAGACCCGGAGGACGTGATCCGGACCTGCCAGCTCATCGCGCCCACCTTCGGCGGCATCAACTTGGAGGACATCCGCGCCCCCGAGTGCTTCGAGATCGAGGAGCGGCTCGTCGCGAGCCTGGACATCCCGGTCTTCCACGACGACCAGCACGGCACCGCGATCATCTCCGGCGCGGCCTTCCTGAACGCGCTGGAGATCACCGGCCGCTCGATCGAGAAGACGCGCGTCGTCATCTCCGGCGCGGGGGCCTCGGGCATCGCCTGCGCTCGCCTCTACTGCGACCTGGGCGTTCCCCGCGAGAACCTGGTGATGGCCGACAGCCGGGGGGTCATCTACCAGGGGCGCAGTGAGGGCATGAACTCCTACAAGGAGCAGTTCGCCACGGAGCGGCCCGAGCGCACCTTGGGTGAGGCCCTGCGCGGCGCCGACGTCTTCCTGGGCCTGTCGGCGGCGGGCCTGGTGACGCCCGACATGGTCCAGGGCATGGCCAAGAATCCCATCATCTTCGCCATGGCCAACCCGGACCCGGAGATCCTGCCCGACCAGGTGGCCGAGGTCCGCGACGATGCGATCATGGCCACGGGTCGCTCGGACTACCCCAACCAGGTCAACAACGTGCTGGGCTTCCCCTTCATCTTCCGGGGCGCGCTGGACGTTCGCGCCAGCAAGATCAACGAGCCCATGAAGATTGCGGCGGTGAACGCCCTGGCGGAGCTGGCCCGGCGCGGTGAGGCCATCCCCGAAGTGGTGCGCCGAGCCTATCCCGAGGAGTGCTTCGACTTCGGTATCCACTACATCATCCCCAAGCCCTTCGACCCCCGGGTCCTGCTCTACGTAGCGCCCGCCGTCGCCGCGGCAGCCATGGAGTCCGGCGTCGCCCGCCGGTCCGTGGATCTGGGGGAGTACGAGGCTCGGCTGGAACAAACGGTGGGCGACCTCGCCAACCTCTGAACCGAAACCCTTACCTCGAAGACAAATATGTCGCTGGAAGCGAAGATCAAGAAACTGGAAGAGCTGAACGCCCAGGCCCTGCTCGGCGGTGGAGAGGCGCGCGTCGAGCGCCAGCACGAGCAAGGCAAGCTCACCGCCCGCGAGCGGATCGAGCTGCTCCTGGACCCCGGAACCTTCGTCGAGACGGACAAGTTCGTCGTGCACCGCTGCACCGATTTCGGCATGCGGGAGAAGAAGTTCCTGGGCGACGGCGTGGTGACCGGCTACGGCCGCATCGAAGGCCGGCAGGTCTTCCTGTTCGCACAGGACTTCACCGTCTTCGGCGGCAGCCTCTCCGGCGCCTTCGCCGAGAAGATGTGCAAGGTGATGGACCTGGCCGCCAAGGTGGGTGCGCCCTTCATCGGCCTCAACGACGGCGCCGGGGCGCGCATCCAGGAAGGCGTGGTCTCGCTGGGCGGCTACGGCGATGTCTTCCTGCGCAACGTCATGCAGTCGGGCGTCATCCCGCAGATCTCGGCCATCATGGGCCCCTGCGCCGGCGGCGCGGTCTACTCGCCCGCAATGACCGACTTCATCCTCATGGTGAAGAGCACCAGCAACATGTTCATCACCGGGCCGGACGTCATCAAGACCGTGACCCACGAGGAGGTGACGTCGGAGCAGCTGGGCGGCGCCATGACCCACTCCAGCAAGAGCGGGGTCAGCCACTTCGCCGCCAATAGCGAGGAGGAGTGCCTCCAGCTGATCCGGAACCTGGTGTCCTTCATCCCCCAGAACAACCTGGAAGACCCGCCCTTCGTCGCCACCGACGACGATCCGCATCGCCTCGACCCACGGATCTCTACCCTGGTTCCGGAGGAGCCCACCAAGCCCTACGACATCCGCGACCTGATCCAGATCGTGGTGGACGACCAGAACTTCCTGGAGGTCCACGCCAACTGGGCCAAGAACATCGTGGTGGGCTTCGGGCGCTTCGGCGGCCGCTCGGTGGGCATCGTGGCGAACCAGCCCGCCTTCCTGGCCGGCTGCCTGGACATCGACGCTTCGAAGAAGGCCGCGCGCTTCGTGCGCTTCTGCGACGCGTTCAACCTGCCCATCGTGACGTTCGTCGACGTGCCCGGGTTCCTGCCGGGCACGGAGCAGGAGTTCGGCGGGATCATCACCCACGGCTCCAAGCTGCTCTACGCCTTTGCCGAGGCCACGGTGCCCAAGGTCACCGTGATCACGCGCAAGGCCTACGGCGGCGCCTACGTGGTCATGAGCTCGAAGCACATCCGGGCTGACGTCAACCTGGCCTACCCCACCGCCGAGCTGGCGGTGATGGGCCCCGACGGCGCGGTGAACATCGTGTTCCGCAACGAGCTCAGGGACGCCGGGGATCCCGTGGCCCGCAAGAGCGAGCTGGTGGAGGACTACCGCGAGAACTTCGCCAGCCCCTACAAGGCCGCCGAGCTCGGCTACATCGACGAGGTGATCCAGCCCGAGGAGACCCGGCCGCGGATCATCCAGTCCCTGGAGATGCTGTCCACCAAGCGGGATACGAATCCGCCCAAGAAGCACGGAAACATCCCGCTGTGAGCTTCCAGAAGGTCCTCATTGCGAACCGGGGGGAGATCGCGGTCCGCGCCATCCGCGCCTGTCACGAGATGGGCATCAAGGCGGTGGCGATCTACTCCGACGTGGACCGCGATGCGCTCCACGTGCGCTACGCCGACGAGGCCTACCCCTGCGGCCCTCCGCCGGCCGCCGAGTCCTACCTGGTCGGCGAACGTATCCTCGAGATCGCCAAGCGCTGCGGCGCCGAGGCCATCCATCCCGGCTACGGCTTCCTGGCGGAGAACGGCGACTTCTCGGACCTGTGCGAGAAGGAGGGCGTGGTTTTCATCGGCCCGCCGGGCGACGTCATGCGCAGCATGGGCGACAAGGTGACGGCGCGTCAGACCATGGAGAAGGCCGGCGTTCCCATCGTGCCGGGCACCACCGAGCGGCTCAGCGACGAGGCCGCCGACCGCTGGATCCGCGAGGTGGGTCCGCCGGTGATGGTGAAGGCCAGCGCCGGCGGTGGCGGCAAGGGCATGCGGCTGGTCCGGGACGAGAGCGAGATCGCCCAGGCCCTGGCCCGGGCGCGCAGCGAGGCGAAGGCCTCCTTCGGTGACGACTCCCTGTACGTGGAGAGGTTCATCGAGGAGCCGCGCCACATCGAGATCCAGGTCCTGGCCGACGGCCACGGAAACGCCATCCACCTGGGCGAGCGCGAGTGCTCGATCCAGCGGCGTCATCAGAAGGTGATCGAGGAGGCCCCGGCCAACGGCATCACCGAGGAGACGCGCGCGAAGATGGGCGAGACCGCCGTCGCGGCGTGCAAGGCCGTGGGATACAAGGGCGCCGGCACCTGCGAGTTCCTGATGGGCGCCGACGGGAAGTTCTACTTCCTGGAGATGAACACCCGGGTCCAGGTCGAGCACGCCATCACCGAGGAGATCAGCGGCGTGGACATCGTGAAGGCGATGATCCGCGTGGCGGCCGGCGAGCCCCTGGGCATCGACCAGGAAGACGTGCGCCTTTCGGGCCACGCCATCGAGGCCCGCATCTACGCCGAGGACCCGGAGAAGGGGTTTCTGCCCTCGCCCGGCCAGATCGTCGTCTACCGGCCGGCCGGCGGGATCGGTGTGCGGGTGGACAGCGGCGTCTACCAGGGCGCACGGGTCACGCCCCACTACGATCCGATGGTGGCCAAGTTGGTGACCTGGGGCGCCGACCGTACCGAGGCGATCGACCGCATGCGGCGGGCCCTGTCCGAGTTCGTGGTGAAGGGCATCAAGACCTCGATCCCGTTCCACCGCAAGGTGATGAGTCACCCGGTCTTCGTGGCCGGGACGTACGACACGGGCTTCGTGGACGAGCACATGGACGGCGGCATGGGCGAGCCCGAGGAGCTGGGCGGCGAGCGCCGCGTGGCGCTGATGATGGCGGCGATCGCCGCCTACAGCCGGGACAAGGAGCGCGCGGAACGCGCCTCCTCGACGGTGGTTGGCGGCGGCGCTGCTGCGCCGTGGACGAGCTTCGCTCGGCGCAGCCAGATGCGGGGCATGCTGCTGTGAACTATCTGGTCGGCGAGAAGAAGGCCGAGAAGGAAATCGTCGGACTCACCGAGATCGGCGAAGGCCTCTTCGAGGTCTCTGTGGACGGCGAGACCGTACGCGTCGATATCGTGAAGAGCGGGCCCACCGTCTTCTCCTTGATCGAAGAGGGTCGGCAGTGGGAGGCCGCCGTCGAGGAGCGGGACGCCCACGGCTTCGACGTACTGGTGGGCGGACGCCTCTTCCATCTGGAGGCCGAGGACGAGCGCAGCGGTCGCCTGGCCCAGTCCGCCAAGGTTTCGGCCAGCGGGCCCCAGACCGTCGAGGCCGAGATGCCGGGCAAGGTGATCAAGGTCGAGGTGGCGCTGGGAGACGACGTGAGCGAGGGCCAGGGCGTGGTGATTCTGGAGGCCATGAAGATGGAGAACGAGATCCCCTCGCCCATCGACGGCAAGATCACCGAGATCGCGGTCGCCGAAGGCGACACGGTCGAGAGCGGCGCCCCCCTCTTCACCGTCCAGCCCCCCGCCGACGCCGACTGACCCGGAACGGAGGGGACTGTCCCGTAGGTTCCTGATGCGGCGGATACTTCTCGACACCGACATCGGAAGCGACGTCGACGACGCGCTGGCTCTGGGTCTGGTGCTCGCTTGCCCCGACGAGCTGGACCTGGTGGCGCTGACCACCGTGGCTCGGGACACCGATCTGCGCGCCCGGCTGGCTGCCCGCATGCTGGCGCTGGGTGAACGCGACGACGTGGACGTCTGCGTGGGGGAGCGCGAAGCGCTGCTGCGCCCGGAGCGTTTCGGCTGGTTCCGTCACGAAGAGGCCATGCTGGGCGATGGCCCGGAGGGGCAGATCTCCGCGGAGCCGGCGCCCGAGCGCATCGTGCGGGCCGCGCGCGAGGTGGACGGCCTCGAGATCGTGATGATCGGACCCATGACGAACCTGGCCCGGGCCCTGGCGCTGGACCCGGACCTGCCGGGCCGCGTGGGCGGCGTGACCATCATGGGCGGTCACATCCGCGAGGTGAAGATCGGCGACACCGTGTGCAGCCCGGGGATCGATTACAACCTGTGCTCGGATCCCGAGGCCAGCGTCACCGTTCTGTGCGCCGGCTTCCGCACCACCCTGGTCAGCGCCGACGTGACGCTCCAGACCTGGCTGCACGAAGCGGATCTGGCGCGCCTGGATGCGGGGGGTCCGCTGGCCCGCTCCATCGCCGATCAGGTGCGCATCTGGGCGCCGACCCAGCGCCAGCTCTTCACCGGCCTGGGCGGCACCCTGGCCGAGGACAACGTGGCCTTCCTGCACGACCCGCTCACCGTGTGGGCGCTGGTGGACGACTCCGCCCTCACGTTCGAGGACCTGCGCATCGTGACCACCCAGGAGCGCGGTGTGCTGCGCACCCTGGAGGTGGATCCCGCACTGGGCATCGGCGCCGAGATGCGCGTGGCGACCCGCGTCGACAGCCGCGCCGCGGAGGCCGCCATCCTGGACCGGCTACTGCGCCTGTAGGTTCCGGGGATCGTCTTCGGCCGCCTTCTTGCGCGGCTGGACGAGGAAGGCGGCGCCGACGCCCAGGAAGTAGAGCCCCACCAGCGGGATGGCCAGGAAGATCTGGCTCACCACGTCTGCGGGCGTGAGGATCGCGCCGGCCACGAACGCGAAGAGCACCGAGTAGGGGCTCCAGCGCAGCAGGGTGCGGGCGTCCACGATCCCGGCCATGGCCAGGAACACCACCAGCACCGGCAGCTCGAACGCGAACCCGAAAGCCAGGAAGAGCCGCGTGGTCAGGCCGAAGACCTCGCTCATGGTCCAGGCGGCCACCACGAACTCGCTCTCGAAGCCCTGGAAGAACTGGAACATCAGGGGGAAGACCACCTGGTGACCGAAGCCGCAGCCCACCACGAAGAGCACCGTGGAGACCACCACGAACGGCAGCGCCACGCGCTTCTCTTTCTGGTAGAGGCCCGGCGCGATGAACGACCAGAGCTGCCAGAACACCACGGGAAGGGACAGCACGAAGCCCGCCAGCAGGGCGCTCTTCAGGTAGGTGAAGAAGATCTCGGTGGGGGCGATGGCCTGGAGCTGCCCTCCGCCCAGGGCCTGAGTCGCCGGCTCCAGCACGAAGCCGAAGATCTGCTCCTTGAAGCTCCACGCTGCGGCGGAGGCGATGCCCCAGGCGAGGAGCAGCCGGAAGATCCGCTTGCGCAGCTCGGCCAGGTGCTCGGTCAGAGGCAGGGGCGTGTCGTCCATCCGCTACGAACTTCGCTCGCCGTCAGCGGAGGGGGCATCGTCGTCGCTCTCGCCGGTCTCGGCCATGGCGGGCTCCGCGGTCTTGGCTGCGGGAAGCTCCGGGCTGGGCTCCGGCTGGGGTTCCGCCAGCTCCCTGCCGGGTTCCGGGTTGGGTTCCGGCTTGGGCTCCGGCGCGGGCCTGGGCGCAGGAGGAGGCGGCGGCGGCTCGCTGAAGTCCAGGTGCTGGCGCAGCTCGGTGGACGCACGGCGGAACTCGGCGAAGGCCCGGCCCATGGAGCGGGCCAGCTCCGGGAGCTTCTTGGGCCCGAATATGAGCAGGGCGATCACCAGGATCACCAGCAGTTCCTGGAAGCCGACGCCGAACATCCAAAACCCCTTCGGACCAGGCAGGCTAGCCAGGGTTGGGGGCGGCGTCGCCCGCTCAGGCCAGGCGCAGGATCGCGCGCCGTCGGGCCG